>JAQIBS010000223.1 GCA_027858965.1 Kiritimatiellia bacterium | reverse complement strand
AAGTCGGGTTTCCCTGTGCATGCCTTACAACGAGGATAACGGGAGAGCCGTATAGTGGAAATCTCTATCTACGGTTCGACGAGGGCCTCGGGCATAAACCCCCGAGTGCTACTCTACTGCCTCTGTGAGAAACACTATTAACGTAGTAACAACCATTTATATTAAATCAGTTTGGTTGCGGCTCCGCAGTTAGTAATTGGGGGATATATGAGTAAAACACAATTTTTGAAAAAATGGCGGACTGCTAAGAGCGGTCTACCGCTTTTTGCTTTGTCGACAACGTTCATGCTCTGCGGTTGTATGGATAAGTATTATGATTGCGTTCGGCAGGGGACTTTGACTTTGCGTACGGGGGCTGTCGTATCTTTGACAACAGGCTCTGGTAACGACACTGAAGCTGCATGCTCTCCGGATGGCAGTCAGATCGCTTTTCAGAGAGAGCGTAAGGGTGATATTGATATCATGGCGCTTGATCTTAAAAGTGGTGATGTCGCTGCTCTGGTTGCGGGACCCGGCCATGCCTGTTATCCCGCATGGACCCCGGCTGGCGGTTTGCTTTACTCTTATGGTAATCGTAGCCAGACAGCTAGACAGAGCGAGGTTGCCGGCTCAGATAAGGGCTTTGGTTTGCGCATCCTGAAAAATGGCAGTACGCAGGTTCTGACGCAGGGGTGGTGGCGTGATTATACTCCTTCAGTTAGTACTGATGGTACAACAGTTTATTACACATCCACTCGCACTAACACCGGAAACAATTCCTCTCTATGGAAACTGCCACTGGCTGATGGGGCCAAAGCCACCTGTCTGCTTTACATGGACTCCCGCAATGAGGGAGGGGTGCAGCCATCGCTCTCTTCCGATGGGAGAGTGTTGCTCTGGAGTGAACTCAATGGGTTTTATGATAACTGGCGTCTCTGCGCGGCTTTGTCTGATGATCCCTCTAACTCTGTTTATCTGACACCGGCTGATATGAGCGCCTATGCGCCTCGCTGGTCACCGGATGGCAGGCTGATCTCTTTCACAGGCTTTCGAAAAGGTGATCCTGGTTGGCGTATCTATCTTATGGAGCCGCGCTCAGGGGCTATGATCCCGCTGGATACGGGGACGGGTAACGCCCGTGCTCCTGCCTGGTCGCCGGACGGGAGTAACATTGTCTATGAAGATAACAGCTCCGGTTCCTATAAACTCTATAAGATTCGTGTGAAATATACTCTCACTCCTTCCGTTGAACAGGCGGAAAAAACATTGCATCCAAGTCGCGTTGAGGGGCATCTGACAATTAAAGGTGAAAAATCGCTATGGGTGGATCGCGATGGAAAAGAGAATGCAGGTAAGCATCCTGCAGGAATAAAAAATATAAATCAGGTGCCCGGTACATCTCCTGTTCTTATGGATGTTTCCTCTGGTTTGAATTATGGAGTAGAAACTTTTTATGTAAAAGTTAAGTTCCGTCTTGATCGTCTGGAAAAAGATACCCGCATCGCTGCAGTAGGTCAATATGAGGGCAACTCCAGAGCCTGGCAGGTTTTTGTCAGACCAACTGGATTTGTCCTTTTCAGCTCCCGTGATGCCTCAGGTCGGTTTATTGGTGTCAGCTCCGAAGCCCCTCTCAGATCGGGGCAGATTGTTACGGTAATGGCTGTGCGAGATGCCACTGGGATGCTACGGATGTGGGTTGATGGAGTTCTACAGGCTAACAAGGCAACCGGGGCTGACTTTGATTATGTGAAACCAGTGAAAATTGGATTGGGTGTTCAGTATGATGGAAAAATGCCGTTAAATGGACGGGTGTTTGAATTTGAGACCGGTCGGGGTTGGGCGCCGGGGGTGAATCCGCCGCTTCAGCGACAGGACCTTTTTAAGGAGGTGAGTCCATGAAGAAATCAGGATCATTATTACAAACTTTATGGTGCGTCGCCACTGTGACGGCTTTGATTAACTGCTTCGGCGTGCTCCATGCCGCTGTGCGTTTTGAGTCAGCAGCGCTGGTTGACAGCTTTGACTTTGCCAATGTGAAAAGCAACGGAAAATTCCATTATGATACGGAGACTGCTGAGGGAAATACAGCAATTTTAGATCATGTTCTTCTGACTGGAGCCACCACAATTCTATGGCGTAACTGCGGTGGTGCCACCATGCGCTATCAGAGTCAGGAGGAACGTTATCCTCTGGTGGAAGCTCCTCTGGATAAACGCCGATTGCCCGATAATCGTTCTGTTTACGGGTGGCTTCGGTTTTATCAGGCGGAGCCTGATATCCTGAAGCACACCTTTGATCTTTGTCATAAGAGAGGCATCAATGCCGGTGTGCACTGGCCTTTTGAAGAGACGCACTGGAGCAGCTGGACATTCGGAGCATGGAATCTTGAGCATCCGCAATTCTGGGCTCAAACGGTAAAAGGTAAGGTGTGGGGTGGACGCTGCAGTCTGGCATATCCCGAGGTGGTGGCACACAAACTACGTTTGGCTGATGAGCTGATTGAGCGGGGAATGGATCATCTGTTTATTGATACCTGGCGCTCCGGGGGATGGGGACCACGTTTTGAATATGTGACACCGGAGGTTGAACGCTGGCGTAAGAAATATAATTCAGAACCACCCGAAGATCCCAAGGACCCTCGCTGGTGTGCTTTTGTTGCTGAGACATCACATGCCTATTTTTCGGAGCTGCGCAAGCGCCTCGATGATTCGGGGCGCAAGATCCGGCTGATGTTCGGGGTCTCTGACCTGGGAATGATTGATGATAAACCTGATCTGCCGTTGCTCTATCGCGGGGTTGATTGGAAGCGACTGGTTGATGAGGGGGTTATCGACACTCTGGTTGTGATGAGTGTCAAGTGGGATGCTAAACGACCTTATGATAGCACACGTGAAATTTATCGCAGTATTCTCTCTTTTTGCGATGGCCGTTGTCAGGTACTCTTTCCTTTGCAGCAATATGATTTTACTAAACTTGGCGTTCCCTCTTATCAACGGGCATCAAAGCAGAGTGCTGCTGATGTAGTTGGGCATCTGATTAATATAGCATGGGAAGAAGGTGCCGACGGCATTGTGATGGAGTGTGTTGACCATAACAACTACTCTCCGGCTATGCGTGCCGAGATGCAGAAGCTTTTAAATGGGCCCTGTCGTTTTAAACGAAAATAAGGGAAGCTGATTGTATGAATCTTGCTTGAAAATCTGTTATAATACTGCAACAACATTAGTTGTTGTTCTCTCAGTTCCTGTCGTGAAAACAGGGACCCTAGGTGACTATTTTTGTAAATTGTTGAGAAAAAAAACTAAAGCGGTATTCAGAATAGATGCAGACTGGCGATATTTCGGGGAATAATCCACCGTGTAACGGCGGACATACTGAGTAGCACGGTATATCCGCCGTTACACGGTGGATGAAATAAGCATTTAGGTTTCAGAAATATTTTCTTCCTGTGCAACGCGAAGCGTTGTTGACTAAAGCTGTGGTGTTTAACACACACAAAGACATTTGAAGAAAATGGTTTCGTGTATCACAAGAGCTAAATTTGGTTGCGGCTGAAAGCAGCTTTAGAAATAAAGAAGGTAAGTGAAATATGATAGAAATGAATTATAGGTCGGTGATTCTCAGTGTGGTACTTGTCGCATTGTGCGTGTTTTCAGAATCGGAAAGGGGGGTGCTAAGGCAGGCTGTTTCGACAAAACTCAGCACTGGTCAGCACAGACCAAATGTAGTTATCGTTATTACCGACGATCAAGGCTATGGCGATATGGGTTTCACCGGTAATCCTGCCATCAAGACACCCACCATTGATAGGTTGCGCGAACAGGGAACCCTGCTCAATAACTTTCATGTTGATCCCACCTGCGCCCCGACCCGCTCCGCACTGATGACCGGTCGTTATTCCGACCGCGTCGGGGTTTGGCATACGGTGCAGGGTCGCAGCATGCTACGTCGCCGCGAAACCACCATGGCTGACATCTTCTACAACAATGGCTATGCCACCGGCATGTTCGGCAAGTGGCATCTGGGAGACTGTTACCCATACCGCCCCGAAGACCGCGGTTTCCAACACTGCGTCTATCACAAGGCCGGAGGGGTCGGTCAGGCACCTGACTACTGGGGCAACGATTATTTTGACGACACCTACATCGTCAATGGCAAGCATCAGCGCTTCAAAGGATTCTGCACTGACATCTGGTTCGATGAGGGTATGAAATTCATCAAGGCCAATAAGGATAAACCCTTCTTCGCCTACATCGCAATGAACGCCCCGCACAGCCCTTATTACTGCCCTGAAAAATATACCAAACCCTATGAGGGGAATCCCAATGTCTCAATAACTGAATTTTACGGCATGATTACCAACATCGATGACAACATGGCCAAGCTTATGGCTATGCTGGAGAGTGAGGGGTTGGCAGAGAACACCATCCTCGTGTTTATGACTGATAATGGTACGGCTGGTGGCCTGAAAAATGGCCGTGGCTACGACGGCGGCATGCGCGGGAAGAAAAACTCGGAGTACGAAGGTGGCCACCGCGTTCCGTTTATCATCCGTTGGCCAGACGGAAAAATTGAAGCCGGTAAGTCGGTTGAGCGCCTGACTGCACACATTGATATCCTGCCCACCTTCATCGAACTCTGCGGGCTGAAGGCACCAAAGATTGAATTCGATGGTTCCAGCATTAGCGACTTGCTCTACACTGATGGCAAAAAGTGGCCGGACCGTGCGTTGGTGGTTGAATCGCAACGGGTGGTTGATCCCATTAAATGGCGTAAGAGTGCCGTTATGACCGACGAGTGGCGCCTAGTCAATGGCAAGGAGCTTTTCAGCCTCAAGGGCGACCCCAAACAGGCCAATAATCTCTCCGGAAAATACCCCGAGGTCTTTAAACGTCTGCGCGGCGAGTATGACAAATTTTGGAGCGACGTCTCCCGTGAACATAACCTTACCAGCTATATGGTCATTGGTTCTGACCGTTCGCCTATAGTCTCGCTTTCATCGCACGACTGGTTGCTCAACAAGCTTCCTCCGTGGAACCAGACACATATTAAATCGGGAGCGGTTGCAGAAGAGTCGTTCTGGGCCATCGAGGTCGAACGTGATGGTGACTATGAAATTTCACTACGCCGCTGGCCGGTTGAAGCGGATAAGGGAATTAACGATGGCACCTACGGCAAGGCCTTCAACTACAAGCAGGCGCGTATGCGCATTGGTGATGTTGATTTAAGAAAAAAAATTCCGGTGGGAGCTAAGGAGGTTACTTTCAAGGTCTCACTGAAAAAAGGAATTACAAAACTTGCCCCGACATTCATCGGCGATGCTCTCACCGCTACACCCTACTATGCCTACGTGACGCACCGGCCCAAGCCCGGCTGGCAGACCCCGCAGGGCATGGGTATTCCGGTCTATGATCCGGCATATGGGCGCGTGCCGCCGCAGGTGAAAAAGTGATAAGGGTAACAGAATCGTATTTCCGCAACCTATGTTTGAAAACATAGGACGGTCCTCCGGGCCGTCTGTTCAGAGGCGGTGCGGAGCACCGCCGACGGCGGAGCAGAGCGGATTGATTGGCAATCATTGGAGCAAGGGCTGGATTATCGAGGACAATACGATCAGCCATTCGGTCTGTTCCGGCATCGCGCTCGGCAAACATGGCGACGAGTTCGACAACACCTCCGCCAATTCCGCCGAGGAAGATTTCTGTTCTTTTTCCCGTGCATATTTTAAGATAAGATGTAAACTTATACTAACACAAACGGCATAGCGCAGAGGGCATAGCGCATGGAGAGTGATCAAGCAGGCGTCCGGAGACCTCTTGAAACTATGCGCTATGCAAAATATCATCACCGACAACATGTTCTTAACGACCAACATGCCCTTAACGACCAACATGCCCTTCGGTGAAGGGCTTATATCAATGTTCGCTTAAGCAGGATTAAGTTACCGTTTCTTGTTGAAGGTACGGAACCTCCTGATGGCGATAGGGGAGATGGATTATGAGTGAGAAGACCATATTAACATTTTGTAAGAAGCTTGTAGCGGTTGCTATCTTGTTAGCCGCCGGGTTTGTATCGGGTGCTGAGAATCTTAAGGATTCACTCTCTGCTACAGCGGTGGGCGAATTGCCTGCGATCTACACAGATCGCGAGGCGCGGCAGATGTTGCGCTCAGAACTTGTCGAATTCGAGCGATATACTGAGTCCACCATGAAAACCGCTCTCGAAATGCTGAAGAGCCGAAAGATCAGCTCCGCCGAGTTGAAAAAAGTTAAAAAGTGGGAGAGTGCGCAACTCAAGAGAATGCAAAGCGCACTTCGTCAGGAAGATCCCCTGCTCGCCCTCGTTGATTGCTGGGCTGTCAGTAAATCACTGTTCCGTTATCTGGAGCAGCAGAACCCCTCTGACGGAATGAGCGCGACAACTCGGGCTGTCGGTCTTGATATGATCAAGAGACGGGAAGAACGGCTGGCTTATATTGCCTCACGTTATATGTCCTCGAAAGCGATTGCCTCTCTGTCGAGCCGTTTAGAAGCCTTCACGGATGAGCAGCAGATTCCTGCTAATAAGGAGATGCAGCCGGACGCGCGCTGGTGGAGTAAGCCATTTTTTTCCGCGTGGGGCAAAGGTCAGTCCGCTGTGGAGGGTCTTCTTGACATGTCCCTGATACCGGGGAGGGCGCTCAAAGGGGTGTCAGATAGCGGGATGGCATTGAGTGGTATCCGCGATACAACCGAAGAGGCCGTACAGGTTATCAACCGGTTGCCATCAAATATTCGTGCCGAATTTCAGGTGGCATTGAATGATCTGATTGCAAAGCGCTATGAAATCATTGAAATTTTGAGTGTCATTGATTCAGTAAGCACCAACCTGCGCGTTACGGCGCAGTCTACTCATTTCACGGCGGTAGAGATTCAGGAGTCGATGACGTTGGCCCGCGAGCTTTTACCTGCGGGAGAGTCTCTCGCCGTTGCAGTGGAACGGGCGGTCAAGGCCTCGACCGACCTCGTCAAGGTTATCGGGAAAGATTCCGCTCCAGGTGCGCTGCCGAGTGTCGGAGGGGAGGAACAAAAAGGTTTTGATATTGCAGAGTACCAAAAGGCCGCCACGGCATTTACAGGTGCCGCCGTTGAGATCCGTCAGATGCTTGCTGAAATTGGTGCTTTGGTTGACAAGCCCGACACCGGGGAGAGTTCCGATGATCAGGAAAAATTTAATGTAGGGGAGTATGGAGCGGCTGCGGACTCAATTCAGCTAAGTGCCGCTGAGATTCGCGCCCTGATCAGCGATCTGCGCGCTATCACAGAGGACGAAGTTCTGCGGGGGCGTATGGGTGTTCTGCGCGATGAAGCTGATGCCGTTGCACAGCGGACAGCAGATCGTGCTACAAAAGTTATTGATCATCTCACGGTGAGGCTTGTTCAAATCTCATTCGTTGTGTTTTTTCTGGCATGCGGTTACGCTTTGTTGCAAAGAAAATTGAAGCATAACCCATGAGTGAAAACCTGAAGCAAATTATTTGCTTTGCATTAGAAAAAACATATTTTTTTGTAATTTTGCTGTAACATATTTGATATTTCCGTTATTAATAGTATGGAGTTGGTTATAAAAGAACAACATTTAATAGTCAGTCAGGCCTTGGCAGGGGCTCAGGATAAGCTGTATGCCATGATATATGTTCTGATGGCAGGCTCATTTGACACCATGGATGTTCTGCAGGAGACAAATGTAGCTATTCTCAAGCATGCTGATTCGTATGATGAATCACGTCCTGCCCTGCCCTGGTTCAAGGCCTTTGCCATGAATCAGGTGCTCTATTACAGACGGGTAAGGCGCGATGAAAAACTGCTTTTCGATACCGATATGATCAATGATCTGGCTGCGATCCTGGATGAATACGAGGACCAGACTGAAAATAGTGAAGCCGATTATGTCGATCTGCTTGAAAAATGTCTGGAGAAACTGCCGCCATGGCAGAGGGATCTTTTGAAGGAGCGTTATCAGGATGGAGCCAAGGTCAATAAAATGGCGGCCACGCGTTTGATGTCAAGGGTCTCTCTCTCCGTATTAATGTTCCGAATACGGAAAGTATTGCAGTCGTGCATCGAGAAGGCAGTCAAGAAGGGCGATTCTGTTGTGTCAGGTGAAAATATCGAAAATGATTTTGTCAGGGAGTTGGAGGCGGTTCTGGATGGAACTGCCACGCATTTGGAACAGGCAAAACTGTTTGATGAAATGCGCAGAACCCCTGATTTGAAACGTGTGTATGTGGCTCATGCGCGTCTGCATGCAATACTGCACTGTCGTAACAACCGATTTTTCTCGAAATTGTCGGCTTCAAGTAATAACGCCTCTGTGGAATCTTTCAGTGTGTCTTATCAGAGGTTCAGATATCCGGTTGCAGCTGCAATAAGTGCCATTCTTCTGCTGGGAGGGCTCTTGATGTGGCGCTCGGACAGGGGGGGGCTTTTTAGCAGTGAGTATGATATTCATGTCAGAGTCTGTGATATTGACCAGGATGAGTGGTTGCATCAGATAACACCGCTTGACCTACAGGCGTATGAAGAGAATATGGGGTTCCATAAATTTCAGGAATCAGAACCCGAGATGATTAAATATGAACCGGGTGTCATCTCAAATCCCGGGGCTGGCATTGAGATCATTGCTATGGAAGGTAAGGCGATACAGGGGAGACATCTTGTTAAGGGTGATAAAGTCTGGCGTGAACATATTGTTCTCCCTGCTGAAGGAAGTATGAAATTCAAATTGGAGTCTGGTGCAACTGTAACTCTTATCGGTCCTGCAGAATTGGATATAAAAGACGAAAGAACGCTCTCTTTGCAAAGTGGAGCTGTGATGCTTGCGTGTGTTGATCAGCCGGTCATCTTGAAACTGCCGGATGCGGAGCTGCATAATTGCAATGCTGTTGTATGCGTGGACCACTCAGCCAGAAAAAAGTGCGATGTGCTGACCTTATCCGGTGTGGTTAAAATGATCTACTCTGAGGATGATAGTGTGTGCTATCTGTCAGATGGTGATGGAATCCGGCTTGTGCATAGAGATGAGCCTGTACATTTTCAGTGTATTGCATCAAATCAGGATGCTGAAGAGAAGTTTTTATCTGGAAAATCGAAAATAGTAATGAAAAAAAGGAGATTATGAGAATATTTTTTGTGGGAATGCTGATGATATCATCTGTTGCAATGGCAATTGAACTGCCGCCGATATCATGTGATGTTGTTGTTGTCGGTGGAGGTTCAGCTGGCGTGCCGGCAGCAATACAGAGTGGTAAAGCCGGAGCGAAAACAGTTCTGCTGGAAACCGCTCATCAGATAGGTGGTAACACTACTACAGGAGGTGTCAACTTTCCGGGACTGTTTCATGCCTGGGGAAAGCAGGTTATAGCCGGTGCGGGTTGGGATATTGTCACAAATTCTGTTGCGATTGACGGAGCAAGACTCCCTGATTTTACTAAGCCGACAGGCCGGCGTCATTATCTACATCAGGTGCTTATCAATATTCCGCTATATGTGGCACTCTCAGAGGAGGCATTGCTTAATGCCGGAGTCACTATCAAATATCATACTGCCCCCATGACTATTGTTAGCGATAAAAATGGTTGGGTTGTGACTACCTCAGCCATTGGCGAGACCCGGAAAATACAATGTAAGCAGATCATAGACTGTACTGGAAACGGTGCTGTTGCGGGCATTCTCGGATTGAAACGGCTACAGGAAGACGAGCGGCAGCCCGGCACATTTGTCTATCGCATTAAACCAAATGCTGACCTGTCTAAGATTGATTCCAAAATGGTGCAGGCTCGTTATAATGTAGCGCTTAAGTCCGGAGCTGTTCATAAGAATGACACACGCTGGGGAATAATGTCCTTTCTGAAAGGTGGCGGAAATACGGCGAATTATGTTGAAGGCGCTGATAACTCCACCTCTGATCTGCGAATAGATACCAATATCCGGGGGCGTCAGGCCATGTTACGAATGCTGCGATTCTTTAAGAGTGTGCCGGGACTGGAGAAGGTTAAACTGCTGAGTATGTCACCTGAAGTCGGTATCAGAGAAACCTATAGAGTGCAAGGTGAGTATCTGATTACCAAAGATGACTATGTCTCCGGGACAGTATTCCCTGACTCTCTCTGTTATGCCTTCTATCCCATTGATCTGCATGATAAAAAATCAGGAGTGCACCCGGCTCATTTAAAAGAGGGGGTTGTTGCAACGGTTCCCCTGCGTGCACTGATTCCCAAGGGCAGTAAAAATCTTCTGGTTGCCGGGCGTTGCCTGAGCAGCGACCGCCTGGCTAACTCCGCTCTGCGCGTTCAGGCCACCTGTATGGCAACCGGTCAGGCAGCTGGAGCCGCCGCTGCATTGGCCGCAAAGCAAGGTGTTACGCCTGGTGAAGTGCCGATTGAGGAGATTAAAGCGTTATTGCGGACCAGTGGTGCAATTGTACCGTGAAAAGAAGGCTGTTAGGCTGTTAGGCTGTTAGGCTGTTAGGCTGTTAGGCTGTTAGGCTGTTAGGCTGTTAGGCTGTTAGGCTGTTAGGCGGTTA
>JAQIBS010000202.1 GCA_027858965.1 Kiritimatiellia bacterium | reverse complement strand
GGATAAGCAAGGAGCCTGATGAGCGAAGCGAGTCAGGCATCGGTCGAACCCCTTGGGGCACAGAAATGAATGAGAGATACAACAACAAAAGTGACAACTTTTTTTCAGGACGCGACAAGAAAGAAGAGTGAAGAAAGATGGGCCAGATGAGCCCAATGCGCCCAATGTGAGTACCGCTACACATGTGGCCCATGAGGCGCATACGGCCCATAACACTACCCGGCGGTCGCCAGACCGCCGCAACTAACGAACTAACGAACTTATTTTATGAAAACAGTTACCTTAAAAAAGAGTCGCGATTTTTCCGTGATACGAAGACACCCCTGGATTTTCTCAGGTGCTATTGCCCATATTGATGGAGAGCCGGAGTCGGGTGAGAGTGTCCGGGTTGTCAGCCAGGATGGAGATGATCTGGGAAAGGGCGCTTATTCGCCTGAGTCTCAGATTCGAGTCAGAATGTGGAGCTTTGATAGCGGGGTGGAGGTTGATGAGGATTTTATTTTCTCTCGGGTAGCCTCTTCAGTTGGTGCTCGTGCGTATTTTCTGGCTGAGGGAGATACGAATGCCTTTCGTTTGATCAATTCAGAGGCGGATGGCTTGCCTGGTGTGATTGCGGATAAATATGGAGATTGGGTTGTGTGTCAGTTTACCTCTGCCGGGGCTGAGCGCTGGAAGTCTGTTATTGTTGATGCGCTCCAACGGCTGAGTGGCTGCTCCGGTGTTTATGAGCGTTCGGATGTTGATGTCCGAGTCCGTGAGGGACTTCCCGAGGTAACCGGTTTGCTGGCTGGTGATGAGCCGCCTGAGCAGATTGAAATTAATGAGGGTGATTGTCGTTACATGGTAAATGTGCGTGAAGGCCATAAAACCGGATTTTATCTGGACCAGAGAGATAACCGCGCCATTATTAAAACTTATGCCAATAATGCTGATGTCTTGAACGCATTCTCATATACCGGTGGATTTGGAATAGCGGCCGTGACGGCCAGAGCTGCCACTGTGACTCATGTGGACCTTTCTGAGTCGGCCCTGGAGCTGGCAAAGAGTAATACGGCATTGAACACCTGTGAGATGGAAAACTCATCCTTTATCAAAGGGGATGTCTTTGAAGTTCTGCGCAAGTTTCGTGATCAGGCCCGCTCTTTTGATGTGATTGTGCTCGATCCGCCCAAGTTTGCTGATTCCAAGGGGCGCTTGATGAAGGCCGCCCGCGGTTATAAAGATATTAACCTGCTGGGCATTAAGTTACTTAAACCTGGCGGTATCCTGGCAACATTCTCCTGTTCAGGGTTGATGACACCCGATCTGTTTCATAAGGTGGTTTCCGATGCCGCAGTAGATGCCGGGCGTGATGTTCAGGTGCTCCAGCGCCTTCAGCAGGCTTGCGATCATCCTGAAGGACTCTGTTTTCCTGAAGGGTTGTATTTGAAAGGTCTGCTTTGCCGAGTCATTTAGTTCGGTGCGCTTCGCGCTGGTTAAAGGTTGAATCGGTTGAAGGTTGAAGCGATTGAAGGTGGGAGCATGGCTTCAGGTGCGTCGTGTGTCATTCAGCCATGCGTCAAACAAAACCCGGTCAATGAGTCACTTGACCAATAAAACGGAAATGATATGAGAAATAAATTTGCAACCGCACTGCTGGTTCTAGCGACAGCTCTGCCTCTGTTTGCAAAAGAGATTAAGCATCGCTTTTTAATTTGTAATTATATTGGGCAGGCGGTTCAATATGTTGACCAGTTTGATTCATCAAAGAACTGGACGATTAAGCCTGGGTTCTCCTCTTTTGATATTCAGCTGATTGGTGATAATAAATTAATGATCTGCCATGACAACGGGTATCATGTTTATGATCTTAATACGCGTGAAAAGGTTAAAAAGTTTTTACTTCCGCGTCCACGTAACGCTTACATGGCGTTGTATGCCCCGGATGGAGGCTCGGTTTATGTCTCCGGTGGTTATTCAAAGGGTTTTTATACCTTTGATGCAGAGGGAAAACTGCTTAAAGATACCGTCATTAAACAGCCCGAGGGGCTCAATAATTATTTCTACGGTGGTTTTCAGATACTGAAGAATGGTCACATTGTTATGTGTAACTGGACCGGGCATAATCAGAAAGATTATAAGCCGGGTCTAAAAATGGTTGAATTTGATAAGGATCATAATGTTGTCTGGAGCTGGAATGAAAATCTTGGCGGAACGGTTAATCAGATAATTGTGATGGATGAACTTGATCCTATGAAACTCAATGAAGATACCAGCGGGGTGTTGCAGTAGGGTTTGTTGAGACCGCTCGGTCAGTTGATAGCCGGCGTTACATGTCATGCGAAAAGAGAATTTATGAAATCAAAAATTTTAAATACAGTTGCATTTATCGTATCCAAGCCCGAAGATGGAGTTACGCTTCAGGTATTTCTGGCGAACAAGCTCTCTTTGTCTAAAAGGGCAGCCAAACAATTGCTGGATGATAAATCGGTGTGGGTTAATCGACGCTGCATCTGGATGGCTCATCATATTATGCGTAAGGGCGATACCGTTGAGGTGCCTGCTCTGCACACTGCTAAGAAGCAGGAGAGCATTAGACTGAAGGTTTTGTCAGACTCTGATAACTATTTTATTATTGATAAACCATCGGGAATTGTCGTTATTGGAAAGAATAGTGTTGAGAGTAAATTGCAGGAGCAGTTTGATAATCCTGATTTAAGGGTTGTTCATCGCCTGGATAAAGATACCACCGGTTGTTTGCTTTGCGCCAAGAGCGTGAGTGCTTTTGAGGCAGCGATTTCGGTTTTTAAAACGCGGCGGGTTATCAAAATATATCAGGCAATTGTTTACGGTAAGTTTGAACGCAATACATCAATGCTGAATCAGGAACTGGACGGGGCGCGTGCTGTCAGTCAGGTGCGCCGCATGGCCTGTTCCAAGGATGCCAGTTTTCTTAAGGTCCGGATAGAAACCGGTCGGACTCATCAGATCAGGCGACATCTGGCGGCGGTTCGTCATCCGGTGCTGGGTGATATGCAGTATGGTGTTAAGTTTGCCCGCGATCCGCGTCTGGTAACAGTGGCCCGGCCTATGTTGCATTCAACCGAGATTGAGCTCGTTGATCCCTTGGACAGCACTCATACCCTGAAAGCGCACAGTCCGCTGCCTGCGGATTTCAGGCGATGTTTGAAGCTGTTTAATATGGGAAGATGAGGCGGAGCCTCATCAGAGGTCAGAGGTCGGAGGTGAGCTGCCCTTTTACCCTCTTATTTGCAACCACTGTGTGGTTGTAAAAACGGAAAAATATGAAAGCTTCAATAAAAACAGTTTGGGTTGAGAAAAAAGAGGGCATTAATCCCTCTTTTTCTGTTTATCCTCCCTCTAAGGAGGGAGATATTACGCAATCCTCTGTTATTTATCTGACGAATGAGCCTGCGGCATTTGAGGGATTCTTCTCAGAGGGGGCTGAGTCGGTCGTTGATATTCTTGAATTGTGCACGCTGGCCGGTTTGCACCGGGCTGATGAATCGCTTGAGAGCTTGCTGCCGGAGGGGGAGAGTCCTGAAGAGAAATTGTGGAATTTGTGGCTGCGTGCAGAGAAAACCTTTGCGACAATGCCGTTGTGGGCGCTTGATCTGATTGAGGTGATCTTTCGCAATCTGGATGAAAATGCCTTGTCGCGTCTGATTGGTGTTATCGTTGGTAGAGTCCACGAATCCGGTGAGAACTGTGGAAGTTGGGTAGAGAGTTTTGGATCGCGGAATAAATATCCGGAGAAGCGTTATCTCCCTGTGCATGCGGATTGTGAACAGGTGAGTGTGGACAAAGTTGCTGCTTATCTGATGCCGGGTGGTGCGTTCTCCAATATTTTTTCGGGGTATGAAACTCGTTCCGGGCAGGTGAAAATGCTGAGGTCTGTGACAGAGGCCTTCAATGACCGCAAGCATCTTGTGGTGGAGGCCGGCACTGGTGTCGGAAAAAGTCTCGCTTACCTGCTGCCAGCCGCTGCATGGGCGCACTGTAACAGCGTGCCGGTTGTGGTCAGTACTAATACACGTAATCTGCAGTCGCAGCTGATGGAGAGAGATCTGCCGCTGGTGAAGCGGGTGATCGATGCGGATCGTGCCGAGGATAAAAGTCCGCTGAAAGTGGCATTGCTGAAGGGGCGCACCAACTATCTCTGTCTCCGGCAGTTGGGGGTTCTGATTGAATTTAATATGTTTGAGTTTGAGCGCCCTGAGTTGCGTCATTTTGCCAGTGCTGTTATCTGGGCTCTTCAGACAAAGGATGGCGACCTTGATGATTTTGCCGGTCTGGGCCATGCTAATCCCGGTTTTTTGAGTAAGTTGGCTTCCAGTGGCGAGGAGTGTTCAGGCAGGGCGTGCCGTTACTACAAACGTTGTTTTATGCAGCAGGCACGGTTGAAAGCCATGGATGCTGATGTGATTGTGGCCAATCACTCCCTTGTTTTTGCAGATTCTCAATCAGGGGGCACAATTCTGCCACCGCATGGCCAGATGATATTTGATGAGGCGCATAACCTTGAAGAGGTTGCCACACGTCATTTGTCGGTCGAGATCTCAACTTTGCGGATTATGATACTGCTTAAGAGAATCAGCCGTGGTCGTGAGGGAAAGCGGGGAGGGATTGTTGAGGTCCTGAAGCGCCATCTGGACAATGGTGCTGTCACCAAAGATCCTAAGTTAATGAAACTGCTTGAATCTAAGGTTGTAACGGTTAGAAATCTGATGGATCGGGTACGAAGGTGTTCGGTGAAGTTCTTTGATGCCTGTGATGGGATTTTATTTAAGAAGAGCGATTCTGTTAGGTTTCGGTGCATCCCTGATTTAGAGGAAACGGTGGCGCCTGATCAAAGGTTTGATGCTAATACACCGGTGCAGAGACTGAAACGGCAGGTCTTTAAAAACGGTGCTTTTATTGAGTGTCCCGCGTCTCATGATGAAGAGATGGTTCAGTATTGCAAGGATGCCTTCAAGCAGAGTGTGGCTGAGGTTGCCTCTAATCTTCAGGAGATGGCTGAGAAGCTGCGTCAGTCAATGGATGGAGAGCTCTGTTTATTCGGGGATCAGGCGCAGAATCTTGAATCCTCGGCGCAGAGACTGCGTGAATTTGTCGCGGATCTCGATTTTGTTGTGGCAGCCACTGAGCCTGAATATGTTTTCTGGGCGGAACCGGGCGGGCGCAAGAATAGGCATGTCAGTTTTATTGCGGCGCCTTTGAGTATTGCTAAAACGCTGCATGAATTAATGTACAGTACTAAGGATTCATGTATCTTCTGTTCTGCAACACTGCGAGTTAGCGGGAGTTTCAAGTATATTAACAGGCGTTTGGGGTTTGATCAGATAGAGCCAGAGCGGTTTGTGGAGGCGGTTGCAGAGAGTCCCTTTAATTATCTGACCCAGTGTGCAACCTATGCTGCCGGATTTATGCCGGAGCCGGTTGGTGAGGGGCGGGTGAGTTATGTGGATCATTTGAGCACTATGATGTTTGAGCTTTTTGTTAAGACCGAGGGGCGTGCTCTGGGGCTGTTTACAAGCTATGAAATGATGAATCGTGTGGCCGAACTGCTGGAGGAACCTCTCAAAGAGAGGGGGATTACTCTCATGGTGCATGGCAAGAGCGGAACCAGGGACCAGATTACACGGATTTTCAGAGAGGGCAGTAAATGCGCTTTGCTGGGCACGCACTCATTCTGGGAGGGGGTTGATGTGAGCGGTGACGCATTGAGTTGCGTTGTTGTGGCACGTCTGCCCTTTGCTGCCGTAGGTGACCCGGTTGTAGAGGCGCGTTGTGAGCAGATTCAGCTGGCGGGGGGCAATCCCTTCCGGGAGTTCTCCTTACCCCAGGCTGTGATCCGGTTTCGGCAGGGATTTGGTCGTTTGATAAGGACCGTTGCGGACCGGGGGGTTGTTGTTGTGGCAGATCCCAGGATTATCACAAAGCGTTATGGCTCCTCTTTTGTGAAGAGTCTGCCATGTCCCGTGATGAAGATTCAGGATCTACAGGATATGCTGGTTCGCGTAGGTGCTTTTTTTGATGAGGTTTGAGATAGAGTTGAATTGATCAGTTCTGATGAAATTGTTATAATATGGCTTCTGTCGAAGATTAGTAATTGTTACAAAATTGTCACTTATCTGTTGTTTTAATGACGTTTTGGTGTAAGTTTATTTGATTGTTAATGATTTGCATAATTTTAACATGTTTGTAATAAACGATTTACAGGTAATACGATGAAATGGCATGCGTATTGCGTTATATTTGGCAAGTTCAAAATTGGGTTGAACTTTTAATTTAAATCATAAACGTAAAAACCGGAGAATGAGATGAGTATTACGCGGCAAAGAGCTATAGAAAATGCAGTACAGCATAACTCAAGCGAGGAACCTGTGATGATACACGAGCATATTGATGATTATTTTGGCATGAATGTATTTGGTGAGAATGAGATGAAGGCTCGTCTTCCTAAAGACATTTTTAAGGCAATGCGTAAAACTATGGATGAGGGTGCGCCTTTAGATTTTAGTGTTGCTGATGTTGTTGCAACTGCAATGAGCAGCTGGGCCGTTGAACGCGGTGCTACACATTATGCACATATCTTTTATCCGATGACCGGAAATACCGCTGAGAAGCACGACAGTTTTTATAGCCCGGATGGCAAGGGTGGCCTCTTTACAGAATTTTCCGGGAAGCAGCTGATTCAGGGTGAGCCTGATGCATCAAGTTTTCCTAATGGTGGATTGCGTGCAACATTTGAGGCTCGTGGTTATACCGCATGGGATGTGACCAGCCCCGCTTATCTGATGGAAAGCCGTAACGGCACAACTCTTTGCATACCAACCGCATTCTGCGCCTGGACCGGTGAAGCTCTCGATAAGAAAGTTCCTCTGCTGCGTTCTATGCAGGCCATGAATAAGCAGGCTCAGCGTGTGTTGAAGTTGTTTGGCCATGACGATCCAGGCATGATCAGTTCCAGTGCCGGACCTGAGCAGGAATATTTTCTGATTGACCATCGTCTCTATTTTGCACGTCCTGATCTGGTAAGCGCCGGTCGTACTCTTTTTGGTGCTGCACCTGCGAAAGGTCAGCAACTTGACGATCAGTACTTTGGTGCCATTCCTGAGCGTATCCTGGCATACATGATGGAAGTGGATAACGTTCTGTATAAGCTGGGCGTTCCTGTTAAGACCCGCCATAACGAGGTTGCCCCCGGACAGTACGAGATTGCTCCTGTTTTTGAGAGTTCCAATCTCGCGACAGATCACCAGCAGCTGGTTATGCAGACACTTAAGAGTGTTGCTCCTAGATATGGCTTGGCCTGTTTGGTCCACGAAAAACCCTTTGCCGGTATTAATGGTTCTGGTAAACATCTTAACTGGTCTATTGGCGGTCCTAATGTTGGTAACCTGCTCAAGCCTGGCGATACCCCGCATGATAACATGCAGTTCCTGGTATTCTGTGCTGCAGTCATCAAGGCTGTTAATGAACATTCGGTTATGTTGCGCGGTTCAATTGCTCATGCCGGTAATGATCATCGTCTGGGAGCCAATGAAGCTCCTCCTGCAATTATCTCTATATTCCTGGGAGAGCAGCTTGACGATGTGTTCAAGCAGATTGCCGCAGGTGGTGCAAAAGATTCCAAGAAGGCCGGTGTTCTGACAGTTGGTGTGGACACATTGCCACCGCTGCCCAAGGATGCTACAGACCGTAACCGTACCAGCCCGTTTGCATTCACTGGTAACCGTTTTGAGTTCCGTGCTGTTGGTTCAAATCAGTCAATTGCCGGTCCTCAGGTTGTTTTGAATACAATCATGGCAGAGGCCCTTGATTATGTTGCTACTGAGCTGGAAAAGGCTCCTCAGGGAGATCCTGTTAAGTTCAATGCCGCTGTACAGAAGTTGTTGCGGACAATGATCAAGGAGAACGAAGCGGTAGTCTTTAATGGCGACAACTACTCTGCTGATTGGACTGTTGAAGCTGAAAAACGCGGATTGCCGAACAATAAAACAGCTGTGGATGCTTTTGAGGGAATGGATGTTGAAAGTACCTACGCTGTTTTTGAAAAATACAATGTGCTCAGTCGTCAGGAGACGGAGAGCCGTTTTGAAATTTACCGCGAGAAGTATGTCATGGATGTTATGATTGAGGTTAACTTGACCTATAACATGGCACGTACGATGATCTTCCCGGCTGTAGTGAAACACCAGAAGCTTCTGGCTGATTCAGTAATTGCAATTAAGAGTGCAGGTGTGGAGGCATGCACAGCATCTCTTGAAGAGGTTACGGAGCTTAATGTCAATCTTCAAAAGACCGTTGCTGACCTGGCGAAGGCAAAAGAGTTGCCGGAAGGTGATTTGCTAGTGCAGTGTCGTTACATTGTCGATACTCTCATCCCGGCGATGAATGTCGTGCGTGAGATTGCCGACACGCTGGAAGGCATTGTCTCTGATGATCTCTGGCCATTGCCGACTTATCAGGAAATGTTGTTTACAAGATAAGTCTCGGTTGACAGGGTTCCCGGTTTCTTGACCGGACCGGGAGCAAATTTTAAATTTAAGAAGTAACCTTGCTTTTCGAAAAGTGACTGTTTTATCAGCATAGTGAGATAAGCAAATAAATTAAGAAAAAAAACCGTTGGTGGTTATTGATAGTTTGCTTAAAATGAGCTATCAATTCCCATTAAATAATACCATAATTAGAGTCATCGTCAAGCATGACTAAGTGAAAGGACGGAAAACCATGAAAAAATGGGCAAAGAATGGATTAATCGGCTTAGGTATGGCAGCATTGCCTATCGCGGCACATTGTGCGGAGGGCGATGCTTCTACAGTTGCAACGACTGCTGATATTGAGGCATTGCAGAACAATTTGAATATTGTCTGGACTTGCGTGGCCGCATTCCTGGTGTTCTTTATGCAGCCTGGTTTTGCTATGGTTGAGGCTGGTTTTACACGTGCGAAGAATGCATGTAACATTATGATGAAGAATCTGATGGACTTTTCCATTGGTTCGCTGGCATGGTGGAGTGTTGGTTTTGGTCTGATGTTCGGTGCCGGCGGTGGTTTTCTTGGTACAAGTGACTTTGTCGCATCTGATTACAGCAGCGGTTCTTCTTTGAACTGGACGTTCTGTATCTTCCAGTGTGTTTTCGCCGGTACTGCTGCCACCATTGTTTCGGGTGCCATGGCCGGCCGTACCAAGTTCTCTGGTTATCTGGCTTACAGTGCTGTTATCTGTGCAGTTATATATCCGATCAGTGGTCATTGGTTCTGGGCTGGACTCTTCGGTAAGAGCACAGGCTGGATGGAAGCCAAGGGATTCCTGGACTTTGCGGGTTCAACCGTTGTACATAGCTGTGGTGCATGGTTGGCTTTGGCCGGTGCGATCACTCTTGGTCCTCGTATTGGTAAGTACGTCGGTGGTAAGAGCAAGGCGATTGTTGGCCACAACATTCCTTTGGCTGCTCTTGGTGTATTTATCCTGTGGTTCGGCTGGTTTGGGTTCAATCCCGGTTCAACCACAGCTGGTGATGTCAGCATTGGTTATATCGCTATGACAACCAACCTCGCTGCTGCAGCCGGTGCTATCACCGCGATGTTAACATCATGGTTGCGCTACAAGAAACCGGATGTCGGCATGAGCCTTAATGGAGTGCTGGCTGGTCTGGTTGCTATCACAGCTGGTTGTGACGGCGTAAGCTTTCCGGGCGCCATCGTTATTGGCGGTGTGGCCGGAATCCTGGTAGTTCTGAGCGTTGAATTCATTGACAAAGTACTTAAAATTGACGATCCTGTTGGTGCTGTATCAGTACATGGTGTCTGTGGTGTATGGGGCACATTGTCCCTCGTATTCTTCCAGGCCAATCCTGCTGAAGGCTACAGTGTGATGGGCCAGCTCGGTGTTCAGGCTCTTGGAGCAGCAGTGATGTTCGCCTGGGCATTCGGATTGGGCCTGGTGCTTTTCAATGTGATCAAATTTACTATTGGACTGCGTGCCAGCGAGAAAGAGGAGTTGCGCGGATTGGATATCTCTGAGCATGGTAATGAAGCTTATGCCGGATTCCAGATCTTCACGAGTCACTAAGAAATGTACGGGATGTTACCCGGATATACTCCGGGTAACTCTGTCATAACAAAGAATTTTAAGGAGAAAATCATGAAATTGGTAATTGCATACATTCAGCCTGAAAAATTGAATGACGTAAAGCAGGCTTTGTTTGAGAAAGAGATCAAAAAGATGTCTGTAACGAATTATCTGGGTTGTGGACAACAGGCTGGATATACGGAGACGTATCGTGGTACAATACTGGAAATTAATCTTTTAAAGAAAGTGCGTATCGAGATAGCTGTGAACGAGCAGTTTGTTGATGCCTGCGTTGAAGCCATTGTGAGTGGAGCGCGTACTGGTGCTATTGGTGACGGCAAGATCTTTGTCCTTCCGATAGAGCAGTGTGTTCGCATTCGTACAGGCGAAAAGGGCGCTGAAGCCATTGGCTAACTGAACTCAAAAACGGTATTTACGGCAGGTTACGCATTGTTCAGACAAAGCGTAACCTGTTTTTTGTTTGCGTAGAAGAGGTTGAAGGTTGAAGGTTGAAGGTTGCGCCATCGTACATTGGGCTCATTAGGCCCATATGGCCCATAACGCCAACCAGCCGCTCACAGAGCGGCCACTACATGTCAGCCGTTCAGCGAGCGGAAAAAGGAAGAACTATGAATAAAGAATTTGGATATTGCAGAGTTGCTTCGGCGGTTTCGGTAGTTAAGCCCGGGGCGGTGGATGCTAATGTGGCTTCTATGCTGAAATCGGTCCAACAGGCGGTCTCCGCTGCTGTTGATGTTCTTGTTTTTCCTGAACTGTGTATTACCGGTTACACCTGTGCTGATTTATTTTACCAGGACACACTCCTGGATGCGGCCCGGAGGGGTCTTGATGTTTTTCTTAAAGGAACAAAGGCTTCGCCTGCCCTGATTGTTGTCGGCATGCCGCTTCAAGCCGACGGATTACTGCTTAACTGCGCTGTGCTCTGTCGCAAAGGAAAGGTTTGCGGGGTTGTTCCCAAGGTGCATCTGCCAAATACCGGCGAGTTTTATGAGCAGCGCTGGTTTTCATCAGGTGCAGACTTTTGCGGGGATACTCTGTTGCTGGCTGGTGGAGAGGTTCCCGCGGGACGGGATTTGATTTTTCATTTTGATGAATTTCCTGAGTTTGGAATTGGTGTTGAGCTTTGCGAGGATCTGTGGAGTGTGATTCCGCCAAGCTCGGAACTAGCGCTGCAGGGGGCGATGCTGATATGTAATCTTTCAGCCAGTAATGAGTTGGTTGGTAAATTCACCTACCGCCATGATCTGGTCAAGCAGCAGTCGGCTCGCTGTATATGCGCCTATGCCTATAGCGGGGCCGGAGTTGGTGAGTCCAGCACAGATCTCGTTTTTGGCGGCGATGCCGTAATTGCTGAGAACGGCCATCACCTGGGCCATGCCGCCCGCTTTTTCCGAGGGGAGACGCTCCTGGTCAAAGACATTGATTTTCAGCTGTTAGCATTTGAACGGCGGCGCAATATGGTTTTTCAGCAGAGCCTGAGCAAGGTTGTTCCCGGTTGCACTGTCAATCTTGGACCGGCTCCTCGTGTAGCGTCCGGGGAGGGGGAGTTTGCAACTCTGATGCGTATGGTCGATCCGCACCCATTTGTTCCGGCGGATGAAAGCGTGTGCTGTGAACGCTGCGAAGAAATTTTTGCAATACAGAGTAGCGGACTGGCCACCCGTCTTGAGCATACTGGATCTAAAGCTGTTGTGATTGGACTTTCTGGAGGCCTTGATTCGTCGCTGGCACTGCTGGTTGCAGTGGAGGCATTTGAACGACTGGGGCTGGATAAAGCCGATATTCATGCCATCACTATGCCGGGTTTTGGAACTTCGGAGCGTACGCTCAGGAATACGCGTGATCTGGCAAAAGGACTTGGGCTGAAGCTTGAGACGATTGACATCACAAAAGCGTGCAAACAGCATCTGGTCGATATCGGCCACAGCGGAAAGAAGCATGATATTGCTTTTGAAAACACACAGGCCCGTGAGCGTACTCAGATTCTGATGAACCGCGCCAATATGTTGAATGCCCTTGTAGTCGGAACGGGAGATCTTTCGGAGCTGGCCATGGGCTGGTGCACCTATAACGGTGACCACATGAGCATGTATGCAGTTAACAGCGGGGTGCCCAAGACGCTGGTCCGCTATCTGATCAGCTGGGTGGCAGAGCATCGGGTCGCTGAGAAAGCGGCATCGGCCTTACTTGATATCCTGGATACGCCAGTCTCACCTGAGTTGCTTCCTGTTGATAAAAACGGTAAGATTGCGCAGAAGACAGAGGATGTGATAGGTCCGTATGAACTGCATGATTTCTTTCTGCACTCTTTGGTCCGCTGCGGATACTCCGTTGCAAAAATTAAGTATCTGGCAAAAATTGCGTTCCAGGGGGAGTACCCTGCCGGGGTGATTAATAAGTGGCTTAAGCTATTCATTAAGCGTTTTTTCTCGCAGCAGTTTAAGCGCTCCTGTATGCCCGATGGACCGAAGGTCGGGTCGATTAATCTCTCTCCCCGTGGCGATTGGCGTATGCCCAGCGATGCCTCTGCAGAGCTGTGGAGTTTGTAGATCGAGCTTTATATGAATTTAACAAGGATGAGCAGGATTAGCTGGATGGGGTACATAAGATACTGACTTGCCAAAAGTAGATAATTATAGTACCTTGCTTCCGTTTGGTTGACTTATTCGGGAGGTAGTATAATGAAAACGATAGAACGAGTAATAGATTTTAATCTTCCTGTCGGACAGTCTGCTTTTTTTTGGGGCGCTCGAAAAACAGGAAAATCAACGTTAATAAAACAACGTTATGGAACCAGTATAGTTTATGATTTTCTTAAAACAGACCTGCTGCTCGAATTAACCAGGCGTCCTGCACTTTTGCGCGAACAACTGGAGATTCTTACGCCGGAAGAGTTGAGTTCGCCGGTTATTCTTGATGAAGTACAGAAGGTTCCCCATTTACTGGATGAAGTGCACTGGTTGATTGAGAATAAAGGTATCAGTTTTATTCTATGCGGCTCAAGTGCACGGAAACTGAGACGCGGACATGCAAATCTGCTTGGCGGTCGGGCCTGGCGTTTTCATTTGTATCCGTTGACAACATGTGAATTGCCAGATTTAAACCTTCTTAGGGCTTTGAATAACGGTTTGATCCCGGCTCATTATTTAAATGCGCATGGGCAGCGTTCTTTACGCGCTTACGTCAGCGATTATCTCAAAGAGGAGGTCTTTAATGAAGGTCTTACCAGAAACATTCCGGCATTTTCACGATTTTTTGAGGCGATGGGGTATTCTCATGGGCAATTAATCAATTATGCCAATATCGCTCGTGAATGCGGGGTTAGCGCAAAAACCGTTCGGGAATACTATCAAATTCTTGTTGATACACTTCTTGGAATGCAGCTTCCTCCATTTAAGAGACGGCAGAACCGTCAGGTCATAAGTAAAGCATCGAAGTTCTATCTGTTTGATGTCGGGGTGGCCGGTTATCTTTCAAAGCGGAAAATTATCGAGGAACGGGGGGAGTTGTTCGGGCATGCATTTGAACATTTTATATTTATGGAGTTATTAGCCCATCGTTCTTACCGGGAATTGGAATACAATTTGGCCTTCTGGCGGACTAAATCAGGGATGGAGGTGGATTTTATTCTGGGAGATGGTCAGGTTGCTGTTGAAGTAAAAGGTTCCCGGAATGTTCAGTCCCGTGATCTTCGCCCTTTACGCGCCTTTGTTGAAGAGTATTCTCCGCAAAAAGCTATTGTTGTATGCAATGAGGAAAGACCAAGACGCGTTGGAAATATTGATATTCTTCCTTGGCGCAAGTTCTGTGAGCAGTTATGGAATGGGAATATTATAAACTAAAGCTGCTTTCAGCCGCCTGTCTGCGTGCAACGCACAGGCAGGCGACTATGTTGTGCTACGTTTTTCATAGTTAAAATCGTTTATATTTGTCCCAAAAGATCGCTAGTTTACGGCTGTTCCGAATCATGCTTTAGTAGCTTTCTCTCAAGAACTTATATAATTGACCTCTTAAGTTTCTTTTTTTTATGACAGGTGTTTACTTGTGTTTTGTCGAAAAAGCAGGCGTTTCTAATATTAAACGGCTAAAAGGTGCTGTTTATGGATGACGAACGCCTTAAAGACCCTAAAGGTTTGGATTATTTTGATGAGCTTCACTGGACAACTGGTGGTGCCTCCAACTGGGTCGGGTAGGTTACGGAGACATTCGATGGTCAGGATGCCGCACGGAGCGGAGAACGGGATTGGAACGAGG
>JAQIBS010000158.1 GCA_027858965.1 Kiritimatiellia bacterium | reverse complement strand
CTCAGCGTCCCCGGTACATCCTGCCGCCGCCACCTCCTCCACGCAATCTTCTTTCTCTGTGTTCTTTGTGCTCTCTGTGGTTAACATCACTGCGCAGCAGCAACCTTTTTAACCTTTTCTAAAGCCACTTCCTCCCCCGCCTTCGGAAAATCATACGGCATCAACTCCCATTCTTCGGTGAACGAGGCAGATGCCCCCGGCGCAAGTATTTCACGCGGTCCAATCGGTTCCAGTTCGCACATGAGATTTTTATAATACCAGATCGAGATGGTCAATCCAGCCATTTCACTGTAAACCCGATCAGGATAGACAGGATAACGTTTAATAAGCATCAGGTCATTGCGCATCAGATAGCAAAACCATCCTGCGGCTGAATCCAACCCTAGCTTCGGATGCGCAGGTGTCCCAAGAACTTCAAGAAAACCATCACGTATCTGAATATTCGGATCTTCTGGTTGATAGTACATCACATCGCCAGGACCATACATAATATAGCTCTTAGGAAAACGACTCTCGGGAGTCAGGGGTATCAAACAGATGCCCCCGCCAACGGCTAGTGTACGGCTCCAGTGACAGCAGGAGACCGGTTTATCGGACTCATTAATCATCTGCTGTTCACAGACCAGACGTGAGCTATCAGGAGCAAGAGTAAAGGTACGCACCAGGCGAATTCCTAAATTATTATCTATTTTGCTGGTAAGTCGCGCTTTACCCTCTCCGATAATCTCACCGGTCCAGTCGCCCAGCCACAGATCGATATGCGGAGCAATCACACGTTCCGGCCCAATATCAAAACGACCACCGCAGGGGTCAACCGACGTGACGCCCGACTGATATCGCCAGCCATTCTGCTGCTCATTCACATAGAGGGCATTCTTCGTCTGATGCGAATACTCCAACACACGCCCACCGGCCTTTGGACAGAGCACAACGCGTATACCCACATCATTAACCAGCTCAATACAGCCAGTATAACCAAAGGCATCTATTATATCTGTTTTCATAGTTTTTTTATCCCGTAACGTATCATCAGCCCTCATCCCGCAGGCAAAGAGACAAAGGGCAGCAGCTACAATCATTTTTATCATTACCTTCATCCCTCATCCATGATTTCACAAATTCAAATGCCTTTACCTTACCAGAATCACAGTCCCGATGGAGTACTTAATTAATAGCACCTGCTGTCCATCGACTTCAGCATATCTCGCCGTTAAAAAGGCATTTCCCACACCATCCAATGTAACAGTAACCTTTGACAGATCAATAAATTCTGTTGGCGCACTGATCAAGGGCAAGGCTGTTTTAAGGTCATTCAGTGTATAGCCAGTCAAGGCGATAGTCACCTGGTCATCGGCAATACCATCGTTGATAATCAAGGGTATCGTAGCACTGTCGGCCTTATCACGGGCAATAACAGCGTTATCCTGTAAGGTAACCCGAGTGACCGTTCCGACACCGGCAATCGCAGCACCGCTGCTCATAACCAGCCGTTTATCTGCGGTCAGAGTCAGGGTATCATCAATCTTAGAAACAGTTCCAGAAGCAGCAACAGCAAGGTCATTGCTGGAAACCAGAGTGCCCTGCAATACTGAAACCGGACCGGTGGCAGTGCGACCTGCCGCTAATGTAACAGAGCCAGCCCCCTGTTTTACAAAGCTGCCGGCTTGTCCTGAGGCATCCTCCAATGCGCTTTCAATGCTGACATCAAGCCCCATTGTATCGAGCACCATTCCATTGGTTGTCAGCAGCAGGTTATCTATCAAGCGGATAAAATTACCACCTGTACCTACCTGCAGCGTTCCGCCATCACATACCAACTCACTACTTGCTCCGGAAGATTGCTCTCCGATCCACCCCGCCTTCAGAGTGCCGTCACCGGTAAGTGTCAGCTGGCCTGTAGATCCAGTATTACCTCCGAGGCGAATTTCGCCGTTCACAATCAATGTCCCACCCGCAACCGTCACAATACCTATGCCGGTTCCCCGTCCAATACAGAAGGTTCCACCTGAATTCAGGGTTCCGCCTGTCTGAGTGATCACACCCTTCCCCCAATACCCGATCCACGAATAACTGGAAATATTCCATACGCCATCCGACAACGTCATCTCGCCATAAGCATCGGAAGAATATCCAAACGATAAGCCCTGAACATAGTTCGTACCACCGGTTGCCAATATGGTTGCTTTGCCAGATGCACCCGCCACGAACAGCTTAGCTGTTGCCGTGCCAAAACGGTTTAATCCGCCTGAAACTGTCAGTGACCCAACACCCTTAGAGCCATTGCCGATATTCGCGGTCTGGTGAACATAAAATGAACCGCCTTCAAGAGTCAGTGAACCGGTCCCGTCTTTACCGATATAAAATGTGTTATCCGCCCCCGTCTGTTCAAACTGGCCATTGACATTGACAAGTTCACCCGTTGCCCCGACTGTGTCACCGACACTTAGCGTACCCTGCACATCACAGACCGCGCCTTTATCCAGAATCACGGTTCCCATTCCATAGGAAGGAGACCCAATCGACATTTTATTGGAGACAATCAGGCTACCACCCTCAAATATTGCCCGAGTTGAAGCGAACACAGCATCCACGGTTTCACAGTCCACATCTTTAAGTTCAAGGACAAGGTTAGTATTCTGGGAATAATACGCATTTTGTCCGACAGACTCTTTTGTCAGAAAATTGAAATAAGGAGTCTTAATTGTTCCGTTTGTGAAAACAATATCCCCTCCGGCACCGGCATACATATGAATATCCTCGGTGAGTTCCCAAGCATATCCATTCAGATCAAAGGTTGTGCTGTAACCATTTGTGGATGCGACAAGCTCCACCTTAAGGTTTGTCACATTGCTATTGAAATCAACAACCCAGTTCTTCGGAGAACTGGCAAAGTTCTTCACAACCAGAAAATCGACCACGCCCGGGACACTATTTTCTCCCCAGCTGGAGGGATCTTCAAAGTCGCCCACACCCGCATTGGTTCCACCCCAATGCCAGGCGGCATTACATGTCATTGCAAACATAGCTACAATACCCATAATAAATTTCATACTTTTCATAATTTCATTCCTTCTTACTTAGTATCACTCACATCAACGACACAAGTTATGATGTACTATTATTACATAAACTGGAATATAATCATTATAGATTATCCGCCCTGCATCTTTGTTTTTCCGAACTAAACTAAAACCGCTGCGCGCTTTTAGGAGAAAACACTGCGTGTTTTGGAAGGTTAAAAAGGTTAAAAAAGTTGAAGGAGTTGAAGAGGTTGGAGATATTAAAGCGGACTTTGAAACACAGTGGCAAGTGAGACTAATTGTCCGGTCCTGATATAGGTTGTCACTTTGGGAAGGAAAACACCAAAGTGAATAAGAATGGAACACAATACAGCGAGGCTTTCAAACAACAAGTAGTTGACGCGATTGCCAAGGGAAA
>JAQIBS010000136.1 GCA_027858965.1 Kiritimatiellia bacterium | reverse complement strand
GGATAAGCAAGGAGCCTGATGAGCGAAGCGAGTCAGGCATCGGTCGAACCCCTTGGGGCACAGAAATGAATGAGAGATACAACAACAAAAGTGACAACTTTTTTTCAGGACGCGACACCTCACACCTCAAACCTCAGACCTCTAACCTCAATTACTCATCCAGCATGGGCAGGAGCTCATTCTTGCATGTTTGATGCAGACGTCCGTTGGTGGCAAGAAATGCCATACGGTGGTTGGGGTATTGCTTAAGGATATCTGTCTGTCCTCCCGCTCTTTCAATAATCAAGGCACCGGCGGCCATATCCCAGGTGTAAATCCCAGATTCAAAGTATCCGTCAATCCTGCCTGAGGCCACCATGCACATATCCACGGCAGCAGCTCCTAAAATACGGGGGCGTTGCGCCATCTCCGCAATCTTGCGCATAAATCGGAAGGCACGTCCGTCAAGATCCCATTTGTCGGCTCCGGTTGCCAGCATGGAAAGGCTGATATCTTTTGTCTCTGAAACTTTAATGACATCTCCATTGCAGAGCGCAGGGCCATTGCAGGCGGCTTCATACATCAACCCCATCTCAGGGATGAAGACCGAACCGGCAATAGTCTCTCCTTTGAATCTGACGGCAACACTGCAGCACCACCATGGCAGTCCGTGAAAGAAGTTGATTGTGCCGTCGATAGGATCAATGATCCAAAGCCAGTCGGTGTTATCCAGTGGCTGATCGCATGTCTCTTCTCCAAGAATATCATGAGCGGGGAAAATTTCTTTGATTACGGACTCCGCTATGTCCTGTGCCTCTACATCCAGCTTATGTTTGACATCCGTGCGCAAGTTGGAGTTGAAGTCGCAGCGCCGATGCAGATTTGCCATAACATGCTCTCCTGCGCGACGTGCCGCGAGAGTGGTAACGGCCTGAAGCTGGAGCGGGGAGGGTGTGGTATCTGATGTATTGTTCATGATAGCCTCTGGTAGCCTTCATTCCGTCAGGAATCAAGTTGTTTACTCTGCTGATTCATCTTCGATAAGATTTTGCTCAATCCAGCCGCGCTGGTTGGCGGATTCAATTCTAACCCAGTGGCCAGCGCTTTCCAGGGGGGTGACCAGCGTTGAAGCGTGCAGTTCCATGATCACAGGCGAGTTGCTCGTGGGGGCGAGATAAACAGTCGCCTGTTGCGCTAGCTTGCTCTGTGCAGCAGGTTCATAGCGGACAGCTTTGAATGTGAGAAAAGCACCTGCTGCAAGTGTGATAATTAATGATGTCGTTGCAACCCATTTGTTGACTTTCAAGAGAACAATAAAGATGAATGAGCCTGTCAGTATAAAGATGCCCCCAATGGCAATCGGAAGTATTTGATGAAATGCCGCATTTACCTCTCTGATATTGATTGAGACAGCCGGTGTATGCATTGCAGCCTGCATCGTATCAGTTGAGATTATCTTAACCTGATTGGTATGTGTGCTGTTTTCAGCGGAAAGGAACTCCAGTTTGAAGCGTGGCGAGCTGCACTCTTCATAGCTCTCGGTTTTCGGGTTGAAATATGAGAAGTGTGCTGCAGCAAGTTCTGTCGCATTGGTTGAAACAGGTATGAAGATCTGCTCAGTGGTGATTCTGTTGCTTTGTCGCAATATCTCTTTTGTCGGATAGCTTTTAAATTCTTTAAAGATTGCCGGGGCTGGCATCGCACAGTTGTTAAGCCATCCCTTTCCTATGAGATCAAGTTTCAGTGTAATAATATCTCCGGGGCGTACTCGGGTCTTTGACAAGTTGCCTTTGAGAGTGTATTGCCCAATGGCACCACTGAAGTTCTTTGGCTGTCCTGTCAGCGGTAGCTGATGAATTTTCAGGTTAAATGGGGCAATGCGTACGCGGTGCGGCGATGAACTGGAAAAAGAGAAGAAACTGCGCGAACGGCGCTGGACGACATTACAACTTAATATCGGGTTGAATTTCTGTGAGATGCTTTTGTGGCAGCGAGCATTTGCTTTAAAAGTCAGGACATCTACAAGCTGCCCCTCTTTTGTTGTGCGATTTCTGCGGCTTTGCTCCTGCTCAAGTTGACCCAATGTTATAAATGATGGATTGTTAGGAAAACCCTGAATGCGGATATTATCAATGTTCTCCCCCGAGCTAATCTCAACTTCCATGAATATATCAAATGGCTGATTAACAAATATTTTTTTCGGTGTCGTATAAATTCTGCCGGAGAATAGCTCGCCCGCTTGAAGTAACAGCGGAAGGAATAGCAGTAGCAATGCACCGGAAAGAATACGAGTGCCTCTACTTTTTGCGGGCTTAGCCCGCAACCCAATATCTAATATCCAATAGGGAATATCCAACCGAACAAGCGAAAAACAGGCTCCGAAATCTGTATTTGCAAACCAGTGGCTAATACCTGTGCAAAGCAATTTTCTCCTTGGGTATTGGGAGTTCCCTGTTGGATATTGGATATTGATAATGGAATGTCTCATTGATCTCCCTCCAGTTGCGATGTAGCTGTGTTTGCAAATTGAACGGAGGCCCAGTGAGATCTGATATTTCTTTCCTGTATCAGTGTGAAAATTGATGATGCCGAGAAAATTAACAGTATTAATGCTCCTGTAATCATGCATGTTTCCGAGAGTGTAAGGATGTACTGTAAATCTCTTTGCGTGTAACGGTTACGTATCAGATATAACAGAATGCCGACCCAGAGCAGCGACCATCCAATTAGCGCTATAATAATTCGTAACCGTGCACGAGTATCAAAATGCCAGAAGAAGGCAGTGCGGTACCAGGGCAGCTCTATATCGCTTTTGTTGGTTTGACGCGCTAGGGCAGCGACCAAACCATTTTTGATTTCAGGTGTTGTTCCACTGTAAAGCTCGGCTCTTTCAAAGGCGGTCTGCGCGTTTACAGTGTCGCCTCCCATTGTCAGCGCGGTACCGAGGTTGATCAATAATGGAGCATTGACGATGCCGTTTCTCAGCAGACGGTTATAGCTCTCAGCTGCTTTCAGATAGTCGTCCGACTTTGTGGCATGACTCATTTGAGTGTTGGCTTGATCCCATATGAAACGATTAACATCGCTGGCTGCATTTGATGTTGTTGTCAGCAGTAAAACTAGTACCGTGATGGCACCTGACAGGTAACGTCTGGTACATTGCGATAATCGCAGGCTGATAAATAATCTGCGAATATTGCCGAAAAAACCCGTGAGGTTTGTTGAGTTTACACATTCTCCACTTGCCACCTGCCACCTGCCGCTTGTCACTTGATTTTTCATCATAGCTCCTCCTCTCTTTTAGATTTAGAGTTATGCAGTGCCGTATCCACAATCTTTATGACATTGAGACTCTGCTCTTTCATTCGGGCAAGTTCACTCGCGCCTCCAGGTTTGTACATGGCCTCATCCAGTTGGGATATTAACTGTGTGAATTCACGGCAGCCGGTCTCTGGTACATTACGGGAGTGTAGAATCTTTGCAACCTCTCTGCTTGTCAGGGAATGACCTGAAGCATTCAGCCGTCTTGTTAAATAGGAACGTATGGCTTGCGAGAGCTTTGCGGCACTCTTTGCTTTCTTTATGCTATGTGTCGTTTTAGATAGGGCACTTGATTTTATACGGTGTGTTTTTAACTTTTTGAATAGTTCGGCTAATGGTGTCATCAATACTCCAAGTAGTACCAGTAGAGGGATACCAAGAAAAAGAGGTAATAGTAATTTGATTTCAGGTATTAGAGAACATTTTTTTAAACCATCAGCTGTTAATGTAATGCCGCTGGGCATGGGTATAGCTTTTTTGACCTCAATAACTCCTCCGTTATAACTTGAGTTTTCCGAGGCGGCCACCTGTGTGGTTGCTTCAGCCTGAACAGGAATAGGCTCGGTGGTAATTGTTTTATACGCATGTTGATCTGTGTCATAGTATGAAATATTAATGGGAGGGAATTCCAGAGTACCAGCTTTGGTAGGTCTGATGCGGTATGTAAAGCGCTTTCCGTTTTTCAGTGTCTCTGTTTTGACATTATTATCGTAAATCTTAAAATCGCGTAAGAGATTCGGTTGTAGGCTGAGCTCCGGTGTCCGCAGGTTTGTTATACTGATTTTTCCGGTAATTTCCAGTGTCAATGTGAGGGGATCACCAACTTTACATACGGTTGTATCAAGTTGTGCTACTGTAATCATCTCTTTTCCGACCGATCCAATGAAATCCTCTGGACGACCTTCATCCGGTGGTGGAATAACACGTACTGTTGCCGCAGCTCCAATGGTATAAACATCTGTGAAAACAGCTTCTCGCTGGGGGGTCACGCCCGACATTATCTGCCCTTTGAATGTGACCGGTCCAAAGGTGTGCTCTCCCTCACCTGTGGCGGTATAGTTCAGTATCAAGGTATATTCGCGATAACGTTTACCGTTAATTTTAATCTGTTTAGGTTTAAGTCTGAAACGGATAGGACGGGATTTAAATGGATCGCTTCCGAACATAGATCCAAAGCCCATGCCGCGGGACTTGTAGCCGTTGATGGCAAAGGCCGCCTCTCTGCCGCTTTGATCAATAAGATTATTGAGTATTTGATTAAGGTCAGGGTGAACCAGTCCGTCTTTTTCCTCTGTGATCTCGAGAAAATTAGCTGAGAGCAGGGGTAGCTTGTTTGCATGCAGGGGCTCATTGCTTTTCCAGTAGGGATCAGGAAGCTCTTTGATTGCCACTGAGAGTGTGATGCTGAAAGGCTCTTCAACGAGGACTGATGTCGATGAGGCTTTAACTGAAACGATGACATTATCCTGTTTTTCAATGCCTTTTACCAAGACTTTGGTGCCGTTGTCTCTGATTGTCTTTCCATCTACTCTGACGATGATGGGACCGGTTTGGTAGAGCCCTTTATTCTTCGGTGTAATGGAGTACGAGAGTACTCGCCCTTTAAAAACGTTGCGGGTGATTCGTCCATTGATTATCTGGATGGATGAACGGCTGTTACCATGTGAGCCTAGAAACTGAATTTTGGCCGGGCTGCTGCTTGCAAAGTCAGGTTGTTCTATTCCGTCATCGGCTCCGTTTATAGAGAGTGTCAGATTAAAGCTCTCTCCCTGATAGATCGTTGCCCGCGAACATTTAATTTCCATTGAGATAGCTCCCCATAGAATTGTGGGAAGCAGAAGCAGAGCTGTCGCAATATATGTGATTTTCTTTAACATCTTTTTAGTTCATAATACAAATTTTGCCACAGAGGCACAGAGGCAGAGCCACAATCAATACGAACGTCCAACATCCAACATCCAACATCCAACATCGAACATCCAACATCGAACATCCAACATCCAACATCGAACTCGTGGTAGCGCCGTTGGCGCTTCTAATGTAGCCGGCGAAATTTTTTCGCTTTTATCTTTGGACGAAAGATTTTTCGCCCCTACCAGTCCTTCTCGGATGGTGACATGGGGATATTACGCATCTGTTTCTTTTTATCGTCCTCATGCTCCTTTTCTCTCTCTAAAGCACGTCTTAGCAGCTCCTGAACATCTTCCGGTGGTTTTTCTTTGCTCTCTTCAGGTTTGGGTTCTTCTTTTTTCTCTTCCTGTTGTTCTTGTTCTTGTTCTTGTTCTTGTTTTTGCTCTTGCTCTTGCTGCTGCTGTTGCTGTTGGTCCTGTTTTTGCTGTTGCTGTTGCTGTTGTTTCTGGTTGTTCGGGTTCTTGGGTAACTTCTTCTGAATCTCTAACAGCTCTTTAAGTGCCTGTTGCTGCAAAGGTTTTGCATCTGTCTTGGAGAGTTTCTTTTCTGTAATTTCTTTCTGCATTTTTAATACATGTGCTGCCAGTTCTTCAATCTCCGCTTTGTCCTCTGCGGTAAATGGAGGCATGTTTGTATCAGACTGCGCCTTCTTTATGTATTGATCAGCCCAAGGCGGAAAGCTTTTGGTGAATATCTCTGTCAAATCTCTGGATTCACTCTGGGAATCACGCGCCTCCAGATAACGCCGGTCGATCTTGGAAAGGGTATTACTTTGGCAGGTAATATCCTCATCAATGATTGAGTTGGGAGCCGCGACCATTTTCCAGAAGTTATAGAGCAACGGTTCAATTTGTGCCGATTCCTGTGCCGCTTCCGGCATGAGGTCCTCAAAAGCAAGTGTGGTCCCTTTCATGCTGTCGCGACCCAATTCAATCTGCTGGTTTAGCATGGCCTGTTGCTGCTGATTGGTTACCGCTTGTAGCAGGTGCTGTTTCAATGGTATCCATAGATCGCCATTCTCCTTCTGGCGTTCGGCAAGTGCTTCAGATTTTTGAATCAGAACCGGTGCCTCATTGGTAAAGGCGGTATATGATTCATCCATGATATTACGTTGTTCAGTCAGCATCTGCGAAACAAGCTGATCCGGTTGGGTCTTGCCATGTTCTTTCATGACTTCAGCGATATGGGCATTCATGCGCAGATCCGCAAGGGGATCAACCGCACGCGTCAGATTGCGGTTGCAGCGTTCATCTTCAGGTGTTTCGCGCAGAGAATATTGGAAGCCGGCAGCAGCTTCTTCCATCTGCTTGAGTTTGGCGGCAGGGTCCTCTGCACTGCTCTGTTTATGAGCCTCGTCATACAGAATTTTTCCCAGCAACTCTCCGGCCCTCGCTCCCATTGCCTTGGAATTAAGCAGAGAACGCAGGGTGTTGCAGGCATTGGTGGTGTCTCCATCCTGGTACCATGAAAAGGCCGCATTGTAGCGGTATGTTTCGGCCTCTTCAACTTCCGCACCTCTTGCCGCAGATAAAAAGCCTTGTGCGGCCTTTGAATAATCCCCGCGTTTCATCCATGCCTGCGCCTTACGTGCTCCGGCACGTCCCGGTTTCACAACAACTATCTCTTTTTCAAAGGTTTCCGGTGCCGTTGCTGTTATCTGCGGAGTCCCGTTGGTTTCAGCGGCAGTTGTGATCATGGAGAGCATTGATAGAATCAGAGCTGTTACTGCGGCAGCTGTATTTCCTTTGCGTTTTAAACTGCCATGCAGTCTTCCACGGCTAAACCATGCAGCTGACAGCAGAAGCAGAATTGCCGGAATAAGAAAGAGCTGATAGCGTTCCTGATAGCGGTTTTCTATCACCTCCTGCTGCTCCTTAGCTGTGATCTGACGCAGGTGACGCCGGTAGATTGCACCCAGTGTAGTGTGGGCGGTTCCCGCTGTTCCTAAGGGTATATAGCGTCCATTAGAGGCGCTTGCAATGGCGGAAAGAGTTTTATCCATCAGTTTGGTTGTTACATTTTGGCCTCTGAATTTAACAGTGCCGCTGTTATCTTCAGAGGGAATGGTTGTTCCTGCTGGATCACCTATCCCAACAGTGAATATCGGTACGCCGCGGTCGCCTGCTTTGGCAGCGGCTTTGAGTGCGTTTCCTTTAAGGTCTTCTCCATCGGATATTAACAGAATTGCGTTATACTCATCCAACGCATGTTCCAAAGCTTCCAACGATTTTTCAATGGCATCGCCCAGATCGGTTTCACCACGGGGCGCTGAGTCAATAGAAACTCCGTCTAGTGCCTGCCGTAGAAATGTATAGTCGGTGGTTAGCGGACAGATAATATTTGCTTTTTTGCGGAAGGCCAGCAATCCGGCTCTGTCGCCTTCCAGCTCTTCAATCAAATCAATAATATCGGTTTTAGCCCGTTCAAGCCGGTTAGGATGTACATCAGCCGCCAGCATTGAGCGGGAGACATCAAGTGCAATTAGCAGGTTCCTGCCCCGGCTGAATACCTTTTGATCTTTTTTGCCCCATTGCGGACGAGCGGCAGCAAAGAGCAGTAGTGTCAAAGCACACATAATCAGAACGAACTGGGTGTAGAATTGCGACTGGCGGTTAACAGGCATCAGCTTGGCTTGCAGTGCCGGTGAAATCAGTTTTGAAAGGCCGATCTGTGAACGGTGGTAAAGCCAGATCCAGATTGCCCCGATAACCGGGATTGCTGTTAGAAGTAATAATAGCCATGGATATACAAAGCGCATTATAGGACTATCCTTTGCTTTCTGTTGGTGTGTAAATAGTTTTCATATTGTTGCATGGGCCTGATGAGCCGAATGGGCCCAATGTGTAAATTTAACCTTGTATGTTCCGCTCAAAGCATCCTTCGTGTCAGATGCATATTGAATGTCAGTGCACAGGCGGTCATAAGTGCACCCCACAACAGGAGTGGAGCAAAGTGCTCATTATAACGCTCGTAAACCTGACGTTCTATACGGGTTGTTTCAAGAGAGTTAATCTCTTCCAGAGCGGCTTGCAGACCTTCGTTGTCGCGTACTCCGAAGTACTGCCCTCCTGTTCCGTCGGCAATGGACTTGAGCTGAGTTTCGTCGTAGGAAACATTAGCATAACTTATAACCTCCCGGCCTAGCATATCTCGTCTCTTAAAGGGGGCGCGGCTGTTGGAACCCACTCCAATTGCATAAACTTTGATATTCATTTTTGCGGCTGCTTCGGCCGCTTGCTCCGGGGTTATTATTCCGGTGTTGGATTCTCCATCCGAGAGCAGAATGATGATGCGTGTTTGAGGTTCAGCATCAACCAGACGGGCCACTCCGGTTGCAAGTCCGTCACCTATAGCTGTCAGAGTCTCCTCCTGATCAACAACCCTGCCTTGTCCATCAACTCTGTTTTGCGGGATTTCCACCCCTTCGAGAACATGCGTTAATGCGCGGTGATCCGCTGTCAGGGGGGCACGGGTGGCGGCGTATCCTCCAAAGGTTACCAGCCCGGTCAGATCATCAGGACGTGCATCAACAAATTTGGCAAACATCTCTTTAACCACATCCAGCCGTGTTTTGGTGAATGTGCCTTTGGGTGAGAGGTCAAGAGCTTCCATTGATCCGGATACATCCATTACCATCTCAATCGCAATGGAGTCAACCGACCTGTTGTGACGAGAGAGTGTGGTTCTGGGACGAGCCGCCGCTAGAATCATTAGAAAGGAGCCTGTTAGAAACAGGAGCGGTAGTATGCGTGCAATGGCAACCCGCCAGCCTGCGGTTCTAGGGGGCAACCGTGATGCGGCAGCAAAAAGGACTCCGGCTTTACGACCAGAACGATAAAGTCTCCAGGCGGCTATAGCCCAGGGAATTAAAAGTAAAAAAGCGAGTGGTGTGGCAAATGATGGCATATTGTTATATTTTTTTATTTTGGTTGTGCGGTTCACGGGAGGCAATGATAAGTAGATCTGCATCAGATTTAATGTAGCTGCGAGCTTTTTCCGCAGCCTGATCCGTCATCTCTTTATCAGCCTTCTGACCAGCGAATTTTACGAGGTCGGCAGACTCCAGAAATATTTTCAGCTGTTTCAATACATCTTCCGTGAAATCCGGATGATCTGTAGCGGCAGCTAGAAATTCCTCTGTGGTCTGCTCGGGCGCTCTTACATTATGAGAACGCTCGATATAACGTCTGACAACCATAGTCAGCTCAACATAGAAATCTTTGTAAAGGCCCTTGTCTGGAAGGTTTCGGTTCAGCAGGCGTTCCAGTTCCGTCATAGCGCGTTCGATGGGTGTCATCCTGAACTCTTTCACCTTGCTGGAAATTTTTGTCAGTCCGTAAAGGATAAGGGCAATAAGAAGTATTACGCCAATCCCGGCAAAGATCCAAAGTGTGATTGATTTAGCAGTTGGAGCAATCCACTCCGGTTCAGGGGTGACCTCCGGTTTGCCGGTGACGGGTGTGCGTTCCTCTACTTTAGGAAAGATAATCGGCTTGGTTGCAAAGGTGTATGTTTCGCTGCCGCTGACAGTAACCGCAAAAGGGGCCAGTCGATAGCGGTCGGCCGCGGGCTTCGGGGTTAGTTTCCAACGTTGGCTCTGAAGCATCCTGCCACCAGCTTCTACAGGTTCAGTGCTGAAATCTTCAGCCAGAGAAAATCCCTGAAAACGGTCTTGCAGATCCGGCAGCATAACCTTGAGCGAAGCGGGGTTCTCAATGGTGATGGTCAGCATTAAATCTTTAGCTGGGTCTATAGTTTCCGGTTCAGCGGAGATCTTGATTCCAATATCTCCATTGGAAAGATCAGCGCTGAACTGCGCATGCACCGCTGTAACCAGCAGCGCGGCAGTTATTAAAAGTATGTTAAGTAGTTTTTTCATTTCATTTCATTTCTTTGCTCTGCGCCGGAATAGAGCGCGTACATCATCAATATATGGTTTGGCAGTAGAGAGATGAATCGAGTCAATTCCCGTGCGTTTAAAAAACTGTGTCAGCCTCTCCTGCTCAACTGTGCCCTTTTTCATGAATTCACGGCGTACACTGGATGATGATGTGTCGACCAACAGCAGTTCTCCTGATTCGGGGTCCTGCATCTCAACAAGTCCAACATCCGGGAGCTCATGTTCACAGGGGTCAGAGATAGGGCAGGCTATGACATCATGTCTGCGTGCCGTTACCCGCAGCTCTTTTTCGTAGTTATTGTCCTGAAAATCCGAGACTAGAAAAACAACGGCTTTGCGCTTCTGTACATTGTTCAGGAAACGCAGGGCTACGGTGATATCAGTGCCCTCTCTGGTTTCATCGGCTGCCAGTACCTCGCGTACCAGGCGCATCACTGAGGTTCTGCCCTTGCGTGGTGGAATTGATTTCAGAATTCGATCAGTGAAAAGAATTAATCCGATCTTATCCTGATTGCGAATTGCTGTCATTGCCAGCAAAGAGGTGATCTCTGCCGCCAGCTCTGATTTGGAACGGGTTCCTGATCCGAAAATCTGTGATCCCGAAACATCCACCAAAAATATCACAGTCAGCTCGCGCTCTTCTGAGAATCGTTTGACATGCGGTTCGCCGGTGCGAGCGGTAACGTTCCAGTCAATAGAACGTACGTCATCGCCGGGAATATAGGGGCGCACCTCATCGAACTCCACACCCTGTCCTTTAAAGACAGAGTGGTAGTCTCCGGCCAGCCGGTCGTCAATCAAATGAGCGGTTAGGATTTTGATCCTTCCGACCTGTTTCATTAATTCAGTGGTGTCTATCATGGTACCGGGATTTCGTTGAGAATGGTGGCAATCACATCATCGGTGGTGATCTCCTCAGCCTCAGCCTCATAAGTCAGCATAATGCGGTGGCGTAATACATCGGGAGCAATCTCTTTAACATCCTGCGGCGTGGCATATGCGCGTCCGTTCATCATTGCATTGGCGCGTGCGGCAATGTTTAAACAGAGTGTGGCACGCGGTGATCCACCCATCTGAATCTGATTAGCGAGTCCAGCAAGGTTGTGGGCTTTCGGATCGCGGGTTGCAAAAACAATATCCAGAATATAGTCTCCCACCTTCTCATCACAGTAGACCTGATTCAGTGTCTCCTGCAGTGCCCTGACACTTTCCTCGGTAATGACAGCCTTTACAGTTGCGGTTTGCTTGCCTGTAAAGCGATTCATAATGCGGCGTTCATCATCCCGTGAAGGATGGGTGATAACGCACTTTAACATGAAGCGGTCGATCTGAGCCTCAGGTAGAGGATAGGTGCCCTCCTGTTCAATAGGATTCTGCGTGGCCATGACCAGAAAAGGTTTGGGGAGCTGATATGTTTTGTCTCCGATTGTTACCTGCTTTTCCTGCATGGCTTCCAGTAGAGCACTCTGCACTTTGGCGGGTGCGCGATTGATCTCATCTGCCAGCAGCAGGTTGGTGAAAACCGGACCTTTCTTGGGGAAAAAGGTTGCATCTTTGGGGTTGTAGATCATGGTTCCCACGACATCTGCAGGTAGCAGGTCGGGAGTGAATGAGATACGCTGAAACTGCAATCCTAAAGCCTGTGCCAGAGTGCTGATTGATGTGGTTTTTGCTAAACCGGGAACACCTTCCAGCAGGATGTGACCACCGGTTATCAGGGCAATGATCAATCGGTCAATCAGTTTTTCCTGTCCGACAATAACTTTATTCACCTCTTCACGAATGGCGGTGATGGTTTCGGCCTGTTTGGCGATAATATCTGTTGCGTGTTGAATATCCATATTTATATCACTTTCATTAAAAACTTCTGTTGCTGTAAAACAAAACTATTGTTATTTGTGTCCATTTTTTTATCACGGAGTTTACTGAGGCACGAAGTAATTTATTTTTTTGACAGGATTACATGATTAACAGGATTAATTTCTCCTGTTACCGGCAGCGCCATTTTGTAAGCTACTTCGATAAACTCAGCACAGGCTTTACAAGTCTTTGCTCCGTATCTCCGTGTCTCTCAGTGGTTAAAATTTATTTGGCATTTACATCATGTTAATCCTGTCAGGTTTGATTGCGGCTTTGCCACATTAGCACCCCGCCTCGCGGGGCCAGCAGAGTTGGCAAATTAGAAACTTTAGAACTCTCGCACTTTAGAACTTCTATTTCACCTTCTCTTCTACCTTCTCTTCTTTTTTCTTTTCTTTAACAAGATCCGAGCGGGTCAGAATCATGTTTCCTGCTTTTTGAGAGGGAATAACATAGTTCCATTGAGCTGTTTTTTTGTTGAAGTCGGCAATCTTGGATTTAAGTCCGGCATTGATAGTTGCATTGGTGCCTTGCGGTGTAAATGCCGCCGATATTTTCATATAGCGCCCTGAGTTGTCCGGCATCATATTGCCCAGCTTGGCAGTATAGCTTTCGCCATTCTTGAGCATGGCTTTAAAAACCATTCCTGTTGAGATGCCCAGCTGTTCAGCACTCATAGCCGGATCGGCTAGAGTTTCAAATGAGAGCGAGCTCAGAGCTGACTCCAGTGAGTATGATTTGGATGTGTCAAACTCCTCATTTTCTTTCAGCCCTGCCAGTGTCCAGCTGCCGTCGCTCTTCGAAAGCACAACAGCATCGTTGCCCGTCATCAGCGCAATGCCGCTGATGTCCGCTGATGGGATATTGGCTATCTCTACGTCAGCCCAGTTGGCGGGGCTCTCCGTGATCTGCCGGAGCGTCTCTGTAACCAGGTAGGCTTTGTCTTCGCCGCCTGCTGAAACATAGCGTCCGTCAGGGAAGGAACCTCCACCATACATTGCCATTTGGCCGGTCGCTTCACGCATGTGCTGATCACCGATGCGCAGAGAGGCTAGCGATTTACCTGATTCATCCTGTAGATCAATAAGATCTGCATTCGCAACCTTTGAGCTGGAGGCGCTCTGTCCAATCTTCATATCTTTAATAGATAGCAGATTGGATCGGATTTTGGTGATGTCAGCGGGAAAGTCATAGAGTGAGGATAGAGTCCATCCTGTTTCCGAACTTTTTACAACCAGCTTTTTGCCACTCTTCATGTTAAGTTCAATTTGCTGAACTTTACTCAGGTTGAGTTGTGGTAGCACTGGCTTGCCTGTCTCTTGAGGCGTTTTAACTTTTTTGCTGTTGTTGCTTATAAAGGCCAGGCTGCCCAGAATAACGGCGGCTGCCGCCAGTCCAATCAGTTTCTTTGTTTTCATCTATTCAAATCCTTCTGTTAGTTGCGTTTTTTGCGTGTGATTCCGCGGAAAATTCCAAAGGCGATTACGAGCAGCGGAATGAATCCTATGTTAACCACCTTAATGGTGCGTCCAAGAGTTTCAATATCGCTGTTAAGGCTTTTGCGAACATCCTTGAGCTGTTTGCGTGTGTCAGCCTGCAGTTTACGGGCTTTTCCCAGTTCATCCTGCTGCTCAGCCGAGAGGATCAGGCGCTGATTGCCTGTCTTCTGCTTTTGCAGTTCCTGCAGCCGTTGCTGAGTCTCCTGCAATGCCGCCTGCAGTCGGTCTTCTTCTGCCTTCCATTGCTTCATAGCTTTTGTTTCAAGCTCATCCACCTTTGTGAAAGGACGGTTGAACTTTCCTCGGGAACGTACGCCAATCAGCTCTTCGCGTCCGGCAAACTGTTCAACGGTGTTGGCAAAGAGTGTGAGGTTGTTGTTGATGGGCTGAGCCACACGGCCGAAAAGTGAGTTCACCTGCTGAACACAGAAACGGTCATTCAAAAAGTCAGCATCAGCAAAAACCATGATGGTGCTGTTACCTGATGTGAGAACATTTTCAACTTTATTTGTTTCGCTATCAACCTTGCCGTCAGGAAATGCAGATTTGAACTTGCCTTGCAAACGGGCAGCCAGTATCCGTTGAATGTTATCCGGCTTGAGCTGGGCTCGCATGGCACTCATTCCAAACTGGGCGTTCTCCTGATCAATTAAACATGCGTTGTCTTCCGATGAGGTCATTATGGGGGTGAAACTCAGATCTGCGGCGGTCTTATCCTCCAGTGAACCGGCGAAAGGTAACATGATCTGAGAGAGCTGTGCTGTTAAGAGATCATCTTTTGCCATGTTTTTGGCTCCCAACGAGAGAAATGCAGGATTGTCTTCAACCTTGCCGTTGCCTCCATTAAGTTTAGTTGCGCAACTCATGTCAGCCACAATTTTAGATGTGCGGAAGCCAATACCCCAGGTTTCAAAGAGGATGCCGAGGGTTGATGGACCGGCCTGGCCTCCACCTCCGCCCATCTGCATCATCTGATTCTGACGGCTGTTGCTTTCAAAATCGGCGATGTTGAAGGGATCTACACAGGCGATCAGATGGCCACCGCGCATCACAAACTGATCAATTGCAAAGAGTGTCTTGTTTGAGAGGTTCTTAGGATGCAGCACAATCAGCGCTTTGATGTCATCATCAATTGCATCTGCCTCGACTGGAACCTCCCGCACTGTGTAATCCTTGCGCAGGTCCTGAAATGCCATCCAGCTCTCATCCTTCGGCATTCCGCGCTGCATCATTGGATTGGGTGGCGTTCCCAGAACTTTGAGGGAGCTCATCACACCGAGAACCGGCTTTTCCGGCCAGGCCACACGGGTGACCAGACGGGTGATGTCATACTCCAGGGTGGATTCGCTGCGGGGAGAGAACCCGCTGATAACCTGTTCGTTATCTCCACTTACAGCGGCCAGGCCAAAGTAGACCGGTTGTCCCAGCATGGATGTCTGCTGTGGCTCAATTCCGTAACGTTGCGCCCATTCCTCTGCATCAGAGTCGGGTTTGGTGTCGTATGCCTCCAGTGTCAGTTTGCCTTTGCTGGCTATTTCATACTCTTTGAGCAGATCCTGAACCTGATTGGCATATGTTTTAAGCATCATAGGCATCTCAGCCGAGCTTGAGCTGAAGTACAATTTAAGTGTGATATCAGCCTCCAGCTGTCCGAGAATCTCTTTGGATCCTTTTGAGAGGGTGTAGAGGTTCTCGCCTGTCAGATCCACACGCATGCGCAGATTTGAGATAATTATATTAACAGCACAGATGATTGCCAGTAGGAGTGTCAGACCGGCAATACCTCCACCAATTTTTGAAAAAACAGAATTCTTTTTCTTAGACATAATTTAATTCCTTAAAATAATCCGGGTTAAGAAGCTTTGCGGCTTTCGGTAACAAAATGAGCCGAGCTTAACATAAAGACCATTACTCCGATGTAATATCCGATATCAGAAAAATCGATTACTCCTCGACGCATTGCATCAAAGTGCTGCATCAGGGAGAATGAGGCAATGCCATCAACGATTCCGGAGGGGACTCCCCATCGGGCAACTGCATTAATAACCGGATCAAAGCCGATCATCAGCATAAACAGGATGATTACCAGAGCAATAACAAATCCAATCACCTGACTGCGTGAGAGTGCCGATGAGAATACACCTATGGCTACGCAAGCCCCGGCGAGCAGGAATGATCCTAGATAACCGCAGAAAATTGCGCCTACATCGGGGGAACCCAGCCACATGGTTGTGATGACAACCGGGAAGGTCAATCCAAGTGCAATGCCCATGAATGCCCAGGCAGCCAGGAATTTACCGACAAGCGCCTCCATTAGAGTGACCGGCAGTGTCAGTAGAAGCTCAATGGTGCCTGTGCGGCGTTCTTCGGCCCACAATCCCATCGTGGATGCCGGTACCAGTAGAAGGTAGACCCACGGGTGTAGAAGAAAGAACGGTGTCAGGTTGGCCTGGCGTCTCTCATAATACATGGATAAGCCAAATGTCAGAAACCCGACAAGTATAAGAAAGGCTACCAGAAAGACATAAGCCACCGGTGAATTAAAATAAGATTTAAACTCGCGTTTGAAAATCGTGCGGACATTCTTTAAATTAGCCATTGTTAATTTCCTCCTTGAGTGTCAGGTTGCGGAAAACAATATCCATTCTCCCCTGAGGGTCGCGCGAACGCAACTCTTCAGGTGTGCTGTTGGCAACCAGTTGACCGTCGGCAATCACGATGGCGCGCGAACAGACGGCGGCAACTTCTTCCAGAATATGTGTTGAAACAATGATCACCTTGGCGGCGGACATCTCTTTAATCATCTGGCGTACCACAAACTTCTGATTGGGATCAAGTCCGTCAGTGGGTTCATCCATGATCAACACCTGAGGATCGTGCAGGATGGCCTGCGCAAAACAGGTTCTCTGCCGGTATCCTTTGGAAAGGTTCTCTATAGAACGGTTGTAAACCGGTTCAAGTCGGCTTTTGGCGATGGCTTCATCGACTTTGGATTTGAGAACTTTACCTTCAAACCCTCTGATCTTGCCGATAAAGTTGAGAAATTCAAAGACCTTCATGTTGTGATATGAGGGTGCGTTCTCCGGCAGGTAGCCAATGCACTGCTTGGCTGCAACCGACGCTTCAACAATATCGTGTCCGCAGATTGTAGCGGTTCCCGATGTTGGTGGAATAAAGCCGGTTATCATTCGCATTGTAGTTGATTTCCCTGCGCCGTTCGGGCCCAGGAAGCCCAGAACCTCTCCCTTTTTTACGGTAAAAGAGACATCTTTTACCGCCTGGATAGATCCAAAGTTTTTAGTAAGGTTACTTACGGTCAGCATCCTTTTTCCTCATTTATGTTTGTTGTCATCATTGTTGATTGTTTTCCCCGAAATGCCGCTGTTTATTAAGCGAACACTTCATATACATTCAGTTCAAAAAATAGCAAAAAATACCCCTTTTTGTCATCTCTCTAAATCAAAAAAAATCATTTTTTTATCTGTCACCTCTCTGCCACATTCCGGTAACCGTCTTTTAACTCACTCAATAACGCACTAACGAGCTAATATGGCAGCTCATGCTCCTTAATCTTACGTTGAATGGTTCTTCGCGAGATACCCAGCTGCTCAGCGGTGATAGTTCTGTTTCCGTTGTTTTTTTTCAGCCGCTCTTCCAGAATTACCCGTTCGATCTGGTCCAGAGTCATGTTTCCCTGTAGCAGAACGCCCTGTTCACTGCTATTCATAGTGGCTTTATGTTTGGCTGATGTTCGTGGCAGACTCATTGAATCAGCATTCAGTATGCCTCCCGGTGAAAGAAGTACCGCTGATTCAACAATGTTTTTCAACTGACGCACGTTGCCCGGCCAGTTATATGCTTCCAGTGTGTCATAAAATTCAGGTTTGACTGAGTTGACCTGTATATTGTTGTCCGCAACAGCCCCTGCAATAAAACGGTCAGCCATCAGACGGATATCGGCAACTCTCTCTCTGAGTGGTGGAATTTCGAGGGTGACCACATTCAGTCGGTAGAGCAGGTCCTCTCTGAAATGTCCCTCTTCAACCATCTCTTCAAGATCTTTGTTAGTTGCGGAAACAAGACGCACATTTACAGAGAATGTCTCTTTGCCTCCAACTCTGCGAACCTCTTTCATCTCAAGAGCTCGTAATAGCTTAACCTGTACGGATAGAGGAGCATCGCCAATTTCGTCTAGCAACAGAGTTCCTCCGTCCGCTCTTTCAAAGGCCCCTTTGTGGGTGTTGACAGCACCGGTGAAAGATCCTTTTTCATGTCCGAAGAGCTCCGACTCCAGCAGGTTCTCTGCAAATGCTCCGCAGTTGACTGCAATAAATGGGCCGTCCGCACGCACAGAATCAACATGCAGAGCCCGCGCCACAAGTTCTTTGCCTGTGCCGCTTTCGCCTCTGACTAGAACCGTGGCGGTGGTGTCGGCCAGTGCTTCAATTTTAGTCAGAACGTTTTTCATCCCCTTTGATTCAGAGATGATAGCGGATGTTGTGTAGCGCTCCTTAAATGATTTGGAGAGGATGTCAACTTTCTTGCGTAAAAGAGATGTTTCATAGGCGCGGCGTAGTTTTGACTGAATGTCATCAATATCCAGCGGCTTTGTGACATAGTCATATGCCCCTTCTCGCATGGCGCGTACACCGGATTCAACCGAGCTGTAGGCTGTCATAATGATAAAGGGAATGGCGCTTTTAATGTGTCTGATTCGTTTAAGAACTTCGAATCCGTCAATATCCGGTAAAACGAGGTCGCTGAGAACAATATCGGGCATGCTGGACCGGAACATCTCAACGCCTTTCGTTCCTGTCATAGCGCAGAATGTTTCGAATCCGGCATCTTCTGCCACATCCCTAACAGATCGCATATTATCGGGATCATCCTCAATAATCAAAATTGTCGGTTTCTTATTCATAAAATCCTTTTCAGTGTCCAGTGTCCAGTGTCCAGTGTCCAGTGTTCAGTGTCCAGTGTTCAGTGTCCAGTGTTCAGTGTCCAGTGTCCAGTGTTCAGTGTTCAGTGTTCAGTGTTCAGTGTTCAGTGTCCAGTGTTCAGTGTTCAGTGTTCAGTGTCCAGTGTCCAGTGTTCAGTGTCCAGTGTTCAGTGTCCAGTGTTCAGTGTTCAGTGTCCAGTGTCCTTTCCACTGCTTGCTACGCCGTAGCGTGCAAAAGCGGGTCCACTGTAAACTGTAAACTGTAAACTGTAGACTGTAGACTGTAAACTGTAGACTGTAAACTGTAGACTGTAAACTGTAGACTGTAAACTGTAGACTGTAAACTGTAGACTGTAAACTGTAGACTGTAGATTGTAGACTGTTCACACTTCACTCTTCTTACTTCTCTCTTCACGCTTCATTATAGGTAATGACATGCGGAAAGTGGCGCCCTTTGTTTTACCACTGTCTACTACGGAAATATCGCCTTTGCATCGGTGGATGGCTGTTTTGGCCAGAAAGAGTCCAAGCCCTGTGCCTTCAGGACGGCCTGTTACGAAGAGCTTGAATATTTCCTTGCGTTTCGAGGGGGGGATGCCCGGGCCGTCATCACTAATATCCATTACGATGTTGTTGCCGTTTTCTTCCACCGTAATCAAAATACGCCCCTCAGGGGGAGAGAAGTGAATGGCATTCATTATAACATTCAGCAATGCACGCTTGATTGCAAAGGGATGTGCGCAGGGTGATGGAATATCAGTTGGAATATCGGTTTCGACTGTGATGCCCGCCTGTTCAATTCGTGGGGCTAAAATATCAATGCTCTCTGTAATAACCCGATGCAGGTCCAGCTTTGCAGGCTTTTCATCAGCAGGTTTTGCCAGGTAAAGGAATTCAGTAAACACTTTATCCATGCGCCCCATTGTGCGGGATATGCGCTCTGACAGATCGGAGACCCGCTCTTTACGGAATCCGCCCTCTCTGGCAATTTCTCGTTCCAGCATCTGGGCATCCAGTTTGACGGCCGACATTGGGTTGCGAAAATCATGCAGTATTCCATTAGCCATAACACCTGAGAAAGCCAGATGCTCCTCTTGCCTGGAGATTTCCCGGCGTTTTTTATCGCGGGCAATAGCAAGAATTAAGATAGCAGCCGATATTGTGGAAGAAAGGATCAGCAAAGTCAGGGAGAAAACAAAAAGAGAGTTAACCATATTGGTCGCAATCTCCTCTTTCTCAGTTACCGCACTCTGCTTGAATGTGGTTTCCATGATGATATTGTCATTGGGATCGGTCGAGGTTCGTCGGGAGAATACAAATACCGGTTCCTGCTGACCATTAATTTCAATTGTTTCGCGCGACATGATCGTGGGGATATTAAAAAGTGCATCACTGTTGAGATTTTGTTCGGGATAGAGGCGTCCGTCTGCCTGTCTTTGAAAAACCGTTACATCTCCATTGCGGATGGAGATGGACTGAATATCTTTGCGAACAGCCAGAATTCTGTTGGCCAGAGATGAAAAAGATCGCCACTCTTCCGGTGTCGGATTGGTGTTGCAATAAATTCGCGTATTAAAAACGAGCGCCTTGAGTAGCCTGTCGCCTTGATCGATAACGCTCTCTGTTGCCTCAATACGGACTTCCCGGTGATGTCTGGATTTCAGCAAAAGCAAAATCCCGCCAGCAAGCAAAGCAGCTGAAAATATTACCGTTAAAAGTATTATTTCCAGCCTTATGCTTGACTTGTTATGATTAAAAAGTGTGCTTAGCTCCATTGCAAATCTGTATTAGCAGGGGTTGTGCCATTTTAAAAAATTGCTTACATTTTATACCATTGAACAAGTTATTACAAAGCCCAATGTGACACAGTGACGCATTATTATGTGACATGATGGCGCATTATTATGACGTTTATACCTGTTAAGAGCTCTCTTTTTAAGTGTGGCACAACATTTGCGACAAAAAAAAGGACGGATTATTTGGAGCTGAGTTAGTGAATATAAAAAAGTTTTTAAAATTAACCTGGGGATTATTTGACAGCTTGATGGTTGTTATGGTCTTTGCACTTTTGGCTGTAATAATTTATAGTTCAGCTGAAAACGGTTATGGCTTTGGTATAGTTTCTGGTGAAATAGGTATTAATGGACAAAATCGTTCTGAATATGAAAAACAAAGATTTAGAAGCAAAAATGCACCAGTATTCAGTGTTGCTCCAGTTGCCTATGAAAAATCGAGGGCTTCGCAAATTGCGAGATCCATGGTCAGTTCAGGAGTTAAAAAGCTCCCCTTAAGGCAGTCGCTGGATATTCGTGAGCATGCCCGTAAATACGAGGTCAGGTTTGCCCTGCCTCAGGGGGTAGGTGAGGATAAATTGAATCTGGATGTAGCGGGAAATATACTGACTCTAATGATGGAATCCGGCCAGAAAACCTACATGAGACGTATCCGGATTCCCTGTGATTATGCAATGGAAAGCTCTTTAAATCACTACGTTTCTAATCAGGTATTGTTTGTTGAGATATCTAAGCTTTAATTCTAAAGCTGCTTTCAGCCGCCTGCCTGTGCGTTGCACGCAGACAAGGCAACCAAATTAAGCTCTTGTGATATGTCTTGCCATTGTCTTTAATTGTTCAGTTGTGTTTTAAACGTCGC
>JAQIBS010000052.1 GCA_027858965.1 Kiritimatiellia bacterium | reverse complement strand
GGGCATAACTCCTCAATCAATTTCCCTACCTGCGCCGTTGGCGCGGCAGGCAGGTCTATTTTATTCATGGGCTTAGTCATGGCGGTTCTCATCTTTTGCCTTCTTCTCAATCTTTTTCTGCACGGTTTTAATGCTATCCAGATAGGCTTTTTCTACGGGAGAGAGTGTTTTAACCTGATATTGGCGGTACTCTTTTTCGGCTTTTTCTACTGCTTGGTTATGGCTTATTTTTCCAGCGTTGGTGAGCACTTTTTTATCAAAGGCACTAATCAGCTTATCAAATTGCATCAGCCAATCTTGCATTGTCATAGACTCTTCATCCATTGCTTTTACTTCTGCCAAATCGAAATAGGCCGAAACAATGTTGTTAAGCACTTTTAACTCTTTTTCTGATAGATAATTTTTGGCGATGGCAATATCTTTTTTTTGCACCGCTTTCCCTGCAAAAGAGAGCAGTCCCATAAAGGTCTTACCAGCATCGGCACGCTTGGCAATAATTTCGGCAGCAGTATGCCCATGTGCAGCGTAGTGCAGTTTGTTTTGAATGGCTTTGAAAAAACTGAATGATTCAGTACTTTTAGGGTTATAGTCAACACTTGTCGCATAGAGATCAAGAACTTGTCGATATAACACTTTTTCACTGCTGCGAATGTCACGGATACGATCAAGCAACTCTTTCCAGTAGTTGCCACCGCCAGAGCTTTTAAGGCGCTCATCATCCATAGTAAAGCCTTTGATGATGTACTCTTTTAGTCGTGTGGTTGCCCAGATTCTAAATTGAGTGCCTTGTTGTGATTTCACACGGTAACCCACAGAGATAATGACATCGAGATTGTAGTGGTCAACTTGGTATATCTTCCCATCATTTGCAGTTGTCGCAAAATTTGCGACAACTGCATTTTCGACCAATTCCCCTTCATTAAAAATATTATTGATATGCTTACCAATGGTTTTCACATCTCTATCAAACAGTAATGCCATTTGGTTACGGTTTAACCAAACCGTTTCTTCAAGTACACTGACTTCAAGTTTTATCTCGCCGTTTTGGTTTTGGTATAATATTATTTCATTTTTATTTTTCATTAAGAACTCCCCTCAATATCTGCCACAATCGCATCAATGGCAGTGCGCAGTTCACTCTGCCTGGCGACTATCCGGCTGATCTCGGCATTGAGCTGGGTGATGTCGATCACCTCTCTGGTATCCTCCTGCACCACATAGCTTGAGACGGCGATGTTGTAGTCGTTTGCGCCAATTTTTTGATTGTCTACCAGCTTGGCAAAATATTCACTGTCTTGACGGTCTTTAAAGGCAGTTAAAATATTTTGGCGGTTTTCATCGCTTAACTTGTTTTTATTGCCGCCGCGGACAAACTCGGTAGATGCATCAATAAACAGGGTTTTGTTGTCTTTTTTGCTCTTCTTTAAAACGATGATGCAGGTGGCAATGGTGGTACCAAAAAACAGATCAGGCGGAAGCTGGATCACCGCATCAATATAGTTGTTGTCTATCAGATATTTTCGAATCTTCTGCTCGGCACCGCCACGATAAAGCACACCGGGGAACTCAACAATCGCCGCTGTGCCTGATGTTGAGAGCCAGGAGAGCATGTGCATGGTAAAGGCAAGGTCTGCCTTACTGGGCGGGGCCAGCACACCTGCGGGGGAGAAACGGGGATCATTGATAAGCAGCGGGTTGTTTTTGCCCTCCCATTGAACCGAATAAGGGGGATTGGAGACAATCGCATCAAAGGGCTCATCGTCCCAGTGGTAGGGATCGATCAGGGTATCTCCGTTAGCGATATCAAAATGGTTGTAATTGATGTCGTGCAGAAACATATTGATGCGGCAGAGGTTATAGGTGGTCAGATTGATCTCCTGCCCATAAAAACCGCCCCGCACATTCTCTTTGCCCAGAACCTTGGCAAATTTAAGCAGCAGAGATCCGGAGCCACAAGCAGGATCATACACTTTGTTGACCTGTGTTTTACCCACGGTAGTTATCTCTGCTAGAAGTTCACTCACCTCCTGCGGGGTGTAGTATTCTCCACCTGATTTGCCCGCATTTGAGGCGTACATCTGCATCAGGTATTCATAAGCATCACCAAAAGCGTCGATGGTGTTGTTGGAAGAGCCGAGTTTCAATCCCGCAATAGCAGTGAGCAGTTTGGCCAGTTGTTTGTTACGCTTCTCTACGGTAGCGCCTATTTTATTGGAGTTGACATCCAGATCATCAAACAGCCCTTTGAGGTCATCTTCACTTTCTGTACCTTTGGCGGAACTTTCAATATCGCGAAAAATAGCGGCAAGGGTTTCATTGAGATTGGAGTCGTTTGGTGCATTTTTAGCCACATTAAAAAAAAGCTCACTGGGCAGAATATAAAACCCTTTCTCTTTTACCGTATCCGCGCGACCAAACTCAGCATCCTTATCGGAGAGTCTGGCATAATCAAAACCTTCTTCAGGTTCATTGGCATTGATATAATTGGTGAGGTTTTCGCTGATAAAGCGATAAAAAAGCATTCCAAGCACATACTGCTTAAAATCCCAGCCATCGACACTACCACGCAGATCATTGGCAATCTGCCAGATGGTACGGTGTAGTTCTGCGCGTTCTTGTTCTTTACTCATCTATCATCCTTCTGATTCATTTTTGACCGCCTTTTCACAACACTGCACCCTGGCGCAGATCTGTTTTTTTTGCAGATAACACTGCAAATCAGCGGCGCGGTTTACCGCATATGCTGGATTTGTCTTGTTCCCACATTGTTTTCATTTCAAATCTTTCTCAGGTTGAATGAAATTACGTAGTATTTCCCTCGATTTTTTAGCTCCACCTGGAGGATGTGTCATTTTAGTTGTGGCGACAATGAAGCAATTCCTATCCCAATCGAAGCTGCGCCTAAGTATAATATGCTCATCCTGCATGATCCAATTGGCGCAGACGTTGCCCCTGCGAGTTATCTCCAGTTCCGGCTTTCCTTTTTCCTTTTTTAGGATAGTCAACAAAGCATCATATGTCCTGTCAGCTTTTTCCTTTTTCTCTTCGTCAAGGAATATGTTTTCCACTGTTATTTCTCTGATCTTCCAACTCTCGATCCAAACTATAATCAAGTTCATACCTTTTAGACGTGCATTACCTTTTACGCGTATTTTAAGACAATCGTATCCTGATTCCTTTATTCTCTTCGCCGTTTGTTGCATCTCTGCATTATCTCCCCAAATAGCATTAGCTAGTTGAGTGTCGCCTTGATTTATCAAACTCTGCTTTGATCTTTGAATCGTTGCTTCTGGGTCACTTTCTTCAATTTGATACGGCAAACCTGATGACTCTAATACTCTCGTTACATCATTTTTAGTCATCCCGATTTTCAAGCCTAGGAAAGTCTTGGCCTCAAAAGCGTGGTGACTAGAAGTGGATGATGATGGTCTCCCGCACCCTGTGAAAAGAAGAATGACGCTAAGAACATAAATCGCATATCGCATAATGACGTTCCTTTCTCTCTTTTGCCCAGGCACTTGCCTTTTAAACCATCCGTTTTCGAAAAACGGAAAAAGGGGGGGCATGTCCAACCGAATGCCTCACTGGTGGTATCGGGGTCGTGCAGTAAAAAATAACAAATTCAACATTGTAGGTGATCCAATTTATAAGGCAAATTTGCCTGCTAACCGTATGTTGAGGTGGAAAACAGGCAGGATTCCTCGTTTCCAATACACGCTATCAAATACTTAAACAGAATTCATAGTAATCGGAATTAAATCTTAAGTCAAGATGCCACTTAGGTTTTCACCCACTCCTAGAACACCGGCGGGATCGCCTCGTGAGTCACGCTTCGGCGGTCCCCTCCGATAGCGTGGATTCGTCTTGTTGTCCATCTCATATTTCTATAATGCCCAGAACTTTTTTAATCGGTCTTCGGAATAGTGAAGGTGTGAGAAATGCCAGTGCCAGCCTTTACCTCGGGCATCCATTCCGAGACGTGCCCGAGCCTTTGCTTTCTCCGAATGCTCAATAAGCGCGCTCTTGTTTGGGATGCGAGAAGAATTGAAAACCAGATTCCCAATTACATTTGACAGGATGAGGTCAGAGATTATGACGTGATCTAGTGAGATTGAGCTCCTGTTACCTTCGTGAACAAGACCACAGCGAGCATTGTAGATCTTCTTAAATGCGGCATCAAGGCCAGTGCGTTCCCAAAGAGGACAATAACCGAAGAGAGCTTTGCATCTAGCCATAAGCTTTGCCTGATGGCCGCTATGCTCCTCCTCACCTAGAAGAAGCTGCTCTAGTCCAATCATATTCCAAAGGAATGCATCGGCCGTCTCAATGGCGTTCTGGCTTCTTCCCGCCAGAATTGCCACGTTACGTAAGAGATGTCGCCAATTGTCATCGACGTGATGGCGATCACGGATCATCTGGATAAGGCGACGGTACGGGAAGAACTGATCCTGCATCTTGAGAAATTCATCTGTAATCCTCAATTGATCAGTCGCATGGCGCCTGCTCGACGTCTGCATCAGATCGACTGTTTGGCCCAGAAGTAAGTCCTCAGTATCGTAGGAGTCAAGGCATCCAGCGATTCCGACGATTCCTCGTCGGTCACGGCTGTGATACCCGAGGCGTGAACTGGAGAGGATGCTCAACTCATCCTTGATCAGACTGTGTCCGTAATGTCGAGCAGTATCGGAATCTCCGCCGGCAGATACGGCGGCGATCACAGAACTTGACGTGAGAGCCGGATATTTCGCCGCTTCTTTTCGCCACTTGTCGTAACCAAACACGAAACGCCTTGTGCGCAGAAAACGCTTTGGGGAAAAGAGTGTGACTTCGTCGATACGGTACTCACCCTTTATGGCATCACCGAGGTAAACACCTGTCACGGGGGTGATGTAGAGAAATAGCCCCTTCTTCTCGCGCTGTGTTTTCTTCGTGTTCATCTCATGGTCCAACATCTTAGTAAAAGTCAAATTTGCTTGCTATCCTGATATCGAAGAGAGAAATAAACAGAATTACTTGTTCCACTGATCAACACCAACTCAATCAACGCCAACATAATAATTAGAAATAAGACTTAAGTCAAGTTGCTGCATAGGTTATTTATCTTTGATCTAAGGGGTCATCTAACCTGAAAAGGCTCCGGGGGCAAACAAAAAATAAAAATTGAGTTGCGCTTACACAGAAGAGGCACCCCCCTGAAAAGGTCCGTACCCCCTTGTTATGCTTTCAAACCATATCGTTGTGTGTGAGCCACCCCCCCTACGTATCAGGACCGAGGACGGAACCCGTGGGACTCCCTTGGGATACGGCGGCGATGGCAGGTTTGGTGTCCTCAATGGCGACCGCGTCAGGGGATGTCCATCGACACCTTCACTCGGAAGTAACGATGTGTGGCGTTAGCGGGCGACTGCCAGTTCCCCGTCAATGACGCCCTGCCCTCGACGGTGTAGACGCGCGTAGCTCCCAGATCGGGGGTATTGGCGAAAATTGTGGATGAAAAGGATGAGGGGGCATCGCCTTGAATGTAGACGGAGGTGAGGGAGGAGCAGCCCTTGAAGGCGTAGTAGCGGATGTTGGAGGTGACGCTGACGGGGATGGTGACGGAGGTGAGGGATGTACAGTCGGAGAAGGCGGAGGAGTCGAGGGAGACAAGTGCATATCCCGGTATTGGGTCGCTGAGTGGCAGGGCGGAAGATGTGCCGGGCAACTGACTGACCCCCGTGACCGTGAGATTCGTGCCCTTCATCTTCTTCGTCCTTTTTTTATCCCTTTTTTATGTTTATCCTGTCTGATATATGTGATGACAAACAGGAAAGCAAATTAAAAGGTGCATATATGGACACTAGTTACACATATTACGGTTATGAATTTTTTCGCGCTTGTGCCAGGAAAGTGGATTTGCGCACTCTCGCACTTTTTCCCTCCCCAGCACCCCACAACCTTTGGGGACGCACAGGTCGGGCGTAGTAGGGGTATATCGCGGGATTGTCTCCTTCGCGAATTCCTCTCCAACGGCGGTAGTTTAAGCACCAGCAGGAGGGATGTCTGCGAATAACTGTTTCGAAGAGTGCGACAATCTCCTGACTTCTTTTAGTATCATCAACTTCCGGTTCAGGATCAAATTGTTTAAGATATTCTACTTTATAACGGCCATCTTTTAAAGGACGTGACCAGGCAACAATAATTGGAATTTTGAGCTTACGTGAGAGGTTTGCCGGTGATATCGAGACATCAACCGGGATTCCAAAGAAGGTCAGCCATGTGCCGCCCTGTCTGACGGGTGTATGCTGATCCACCAGGAGCCCTAGGCTGGATCCATGTCGGATTGCATAAATCAGATGACGTAAGGCGCCGTCCTTGGCAACAATCGTCTGTCCAATCACTGAGCGGGTCTGGGCCAGACGCTTGGTCATAGCGGTGGTGCCAATATCTTTGGCGACTGTCATCATAGGTACGTCGTTAAGTACGCATGCCTGTGAGAGCATCTCCCAGTTACCGATATGTGCGCTTATGTTGATAGATGGCTTGGCTTTCTGAATACAGGCCCGCATTGATTCGTCTATGACGGTTAGCTGCTCTAGGCGTTTACGACTGTCGCGTGAGGTCCAGAACAGGTTTACCAGAACTGCTGACATATTGCGAAAAGAGTGATAAATTATGACTTTTTCACGGTAGGGGGTTAGCCGGTTTCCATATATAATTTTAAGATTAGCTTTTGAGACAGCTTTGTTTTTGCTACAGAAAAGTATGCCGATAGTGGCACCAAAACTTGCCAGAAACATACACCCTTTGCGTGTGAAGCAGGGGACAATCAAATAGGCAAGATATATCCCAATCCATTCAAATGGTCGTCTCAATGCCCTGATAGTTTTTTTATATTTATCTTGTCCCATAAAACCTAAAAAAATATCATAATTAGCCAGATAGGTAAAGTTTAAATATCAAACTTTACAGTTTTGTAATAATAATGCACTCGCCGTGCATTATTTAATACCGCTTCGCGGTTCCTTTTATAATAAGATGACCGACTTAGATATAACAATAAAAAATGATTGTGTGTTTCCGAAGAAATGGTTACTGTGATGTTTTCCTGAAATCAGGAATACTTTTATTATGGGCTGTTTTTTAATGAGAGACAAATATATTTTAAACATTGCGGCATCCGTTTCTTTTAAATTATTTACATCCGGTGTGTTTATATCGCTTGTGTGTTATGCACATGCCGGTGACTGGCCGATGTGGCGATGTGATTCCGGCAGAACCGCGGTTTCGACAGAGCAGCTTCCTGATGGTGTGCCGGGTTTGGTGTGGAAACGCTCCTTTTCTCCGCGGGTCCAGGTTTGGGACAGCCCCCTTAACAACTACCTGATGCAGTATGACAAAGCGTTTGAGCCGATTGTGAGCGGCCAGACACTTATGGTCGGATTTAATGATAGCGACAAGCTGATCGCCATTGATACACGTACAGGGGAGAATAAATGGACATTCTATTGCGATGGGCCAATTCGTCTCGCTCCTGCGGCTAGTAACAATAAAGTCTACTTCGGTTCCGATGATGGTTGCTTCTACTGTGTTGATATTGCCACAGGAAAAGAGGTTTGGAAATTTCAGGCGGCGCCCGCCGAGAGGAGGCTGATAGGTAATCGTCGTATTATCTCAATGTGGCCAATTCGCGGAGGCCCGGTTATTGAAGAGGGAACGGTCTATTTTTCTGCAGGTATCTGGCCGTTTATGGGGGTGTTTATATATGCCCTTGATGCTGAAACTGGTAAGGTTGTCTGGCTGAATGATCATGACTCTATCAGGTATCAGGCGCAGCCACATAAACCGAGCATGGCCTTTGCAGGGGTTGCGCCCCAGGGGGCTTTTGTTGTTATTAAGGATAAGCTGCTTGTGCCGGGGGGACGTTCAATTCCTGCAATTGTTGACCGTAATACAGGCAATATCGTCCGGTATGATTTTGATAAATACACCAAATATCTGGGCGGGGATTTTGTCGCTGCTATTGGCGGTGTTTATTATACGAGAGCACGGGATGCGAGGCGTCCACCTGGAGCAACGCAGTTTGATATCAGCAGTGGCAGCCGGTTACTTAAAAAAACTATCAGTGGAATGCCAGTGTTAGAAGATGGCATTGTTTATTTCTCAGGAGATGAGGTTGCCGCCTTTAATAGTGACAGTAATGGCAAATTGCAATCAACTAAGCCTCTTTGGTCGTTAAGGGTTGATGCAGGTGGGGATTTGATCAAAGCGGGCAATCGGTTATATGCCGCTGGCAAAGGAAAGATCACAGCAATAGATGTTGCTGGAGAAAGGCAGGCGAAGAAACTCTGGGAGGTAGCTGTGGATGGTGATGTTGTCCGTTTGATTGCAGCGGATGATAGACTTTTCGCGGTTACCGCTGATGGAGATATCATGGCATTTGGTCAGGGTCGGAAGAATTTGTCTGTTAAAGAGAAGGGGACAGAGCCGCTTGGGAAATATGTTGGCGGAGCTAAGTTGGCGGAGGTGCTTCTTGCGCAAACTGAATCGCGTAGCGGTTGGGCTTTTGTGAACGGGCTCGATGCACTACCGCTGATCGAAGCCCTTCTTTCGAAGACCGAACATAAATTTGTTGTTTTGGATAGATCTGCAGAAAAAGTCAAAAAGGCCCGTGAGTATCTGGATTCCGCTGGGGTGTACGGATCACGAATCAGTGTTCATGTTGGAACACCCTCCTCTTTTGATCTGGCTCCGTATGCCATTGAGCTGGCTGTCAGTAGCTCCGGGGTTTTACTTGATAAAGCGGATGTGGCTAAATTACTCAACAACCTTCGTCCATACGGAGGAGTGCTCTTTGTTCTTAACACAGAGGCTGCTGGTATCTTTACGGCTGCGCTCTCTGAAAAGGGGTATCGTGTTGTGAAGAGCTCAGCCGGTACAACAGTGACTCGCGAGGGAGCTTTGAAAGGTGCGGCATCGTGGACTCACAACTACGGTTCGATAGCGCAGAGTGCTAAATCCGATGACAAAGTTGTCAAGCTGCCTCTGGGCATTCTTTGGTGGGGAGGGAGTTCCAATATGGATGTTCTTCCGCGGCATGCGCATGGGCCGGGTGAACAGGTTATTGGAGGTCGTCTCTTTATTCAGGGAATTGATAGTTTTTCGGCGAGAGATGTCTACACTGGAAGGGTTCTATGGAAACGTGAGCTGCGGGGCTTAAATAAGGAGGGTATATTTTTCACGAAAACATACGATCCTGATCCACTTGTTGTTGGATATAACCAGATGCATTTCCCCGGGGCAAATGTGCGTGGTGCAAACTTTGTTGCAACCGAGGATAAAGTATACCTGATACAGGATGAAAAATGCCTGGTGTTGGACAGTGTTACCGGCAAGAGCACTACAACGATTTACCTGCCAGAGAAAGCGAACTGGGGGTATATAGGGATCTATGGAGATATCCTGATTGGTGGAGTTGATTTTTCAAATCCTGCAAAGCAACCTAGTGTTGCTGTCAAGAACAGTAAGTTCAACATCTTTCATGATATCTATAAGAAGAGTATGAACCGCAAGCTGGTTATGATGAACCGCAATGACGGAAGGGTTATGTGGACATCAACAGCGAAGATCGGATATCCGAACAATGGCATTACGGTTGGGGGTAATAAACTCTTCGTTCTTGACCGGCAGGCTTACTCTCATATAAGTCCTTGGAAACGTAAGGAGGCTAAGGAGTCTCCTGCCTGTATTAAGGTATTTGACCTGAAAAGCGGGAAAGAACTGTGGAGCAGGAGTGAAGGAGTATTTGGTACTTTTTTGAGTTATTCTGTAAAGCATAACATAGTGCTTCTTTCAAATCGGCCATCCCGTGATATGGTTCCCGGTGAAGCTGGTACGAGGATGGCTGCTTTTAAAGGGATGGATGGCAGTGTTATGTGGCAGCGTGATTTTAAGTATGCCACATTCCCTATTATACACACCGACACAATTATCAGTGAGAGTGGGCGGTGGGATTTGCTGACCGGTAAATCGGTTGGGCGGATAAACCCTGTGACAGGAGAGGCGGAACCATGGACATGGAAGCGCACCTATGGCTGTAACTACCCCGTTGCATCTGAATACCTGCTCACCTTCCGGTCAGGAGCAGCCTCATTCTATGATCTTGTTAATGATGGAGGAACGGGAAGCTTTGGTGGCTTTAAATCGGGGTGCAGCGCCAATCTGATTGCGGCGGATGGTGTTCTGAATGCCCCTGAGTATACCCGTACATGCAACTGTTCATATCAGAATCAGTCATCGCTGGCGATGGTTCATATGCCGGAGATAGAGTTCTGGACCACCACTACAATCTCTAAGCCCGGCGTGGGCGGTATTAGTCGCATCGGGTTGAATTTCGGAGCCCCTGGCGATCGTAAGTTCGGTGAAACATACTGGGTTGACTATCCAAGTGTCGGTGGTCAGTCGCCTGACCCTGATATTTCGGTTAATAGCGATGTGAAGTGGAATCTTGGTAATGCGGCTCGCTTTGGCAAGGGCGAGTACAACTGGGTTTATTCCTCCTGTGCTGAGAATATCAGTGAGGTGAAAGTCAATCTTGGTAAAGGTGCCGGCGGGCAGGCATCCTCTGGAAACCAGGGGAAAGAGGTGTTGAATGAAAATAGTATTGTTCTGGTTTCAAAGTCGGCAGAGTGGGCCTATCTTGCAGGGAAACAGCCGGTGAATAATTGGAAAACAGTTGGGTTTGATGATTCGTCGTGGAAGTTTAGCGAAGCGGGATTTGGTTATGGCGATGGCGATGATCAGACAAAACTTAGCGATATGCAAAACAAATATACCTCTGTCTATATCCGCAAAGAATTCAATATTGATGATCCCAAGCAGATTAACTCACTTGATCTGATGGTTGGGTATGATGATTACTTTATTGCATACATCAATGGCAAAAGGGTGGCATTTGCAAAAAAGAACGGTCATGAGCGGACCAAAGATAAATGGAGCAGGTTTAATATAGCCGGTGCCGGCAAAATTTTGGTTAAGGGACTCAATGTCATAGCAATTGAAGGACATAATATTAATGCGGCAAGTTCAGATTTCAGCCTTGATCCATATTTGACTGCCGGTGTTTCAGGGAAGCAAAGTGATTCAAAAGTTATTGCTTCAGGAGGAACTAATGCAAAATCAAGCGAGGCAAAGAAGAGTTATACCGTTCGTCTCTATTTTGCTGAACCGGAGCAGATTGATTCTGGAGTGCGTGTTTTTGATCTGTTTATGAATAATACCAAGGTGCTTTCATCTTTTGATGTTACAGCAACTGCCGGGGGAGCAAGAAAAGGGGTTGTTAAGGAGTTCAAAGATATCCAGTGTGTCGGAGAGTTGAATCTCATATTTGTGCCGCGTGCAAAAGAGTATGGTGCAATCATCTCAGGGGTTGAGATTGTCAGGCAAAAATAGGATTCGAGTAAGTTGGTTGGACAACGGTATCCGAGTAAGTGTCCGAGAGGTTGATTGTTACGACCTCTAAGGCTTCAGGATTAAAAATGCCGCCTGCCCACCACCGAGTTTTAACGACACACGGCCATCGTTTAGATTCATAACTTGCACCAATGATTCCAAGATAGTATCTTGTCTTCTGGATGAAGCAGGTATGTATGAAAAAGGTGTGGTGATAAATCAGGAAGGCACAAAATGACAACAGATCATGAGATGACAACCGGACTACCGAGTCTGGATTCGGTTTTAACAGGAGTTCAGCCTGGTGATAATATTGTGTGGCAGGTGGATTCCGTTGATGAATATCAGGAGCTTGTTACTCCCTATGGTGAAGCGGCAATAAGAAATGGGCGTAAGCTGATATATTTTCGCTATGCTCGTCATGATCCGCTTTTTACAGAGGAATCAGGTGCCGAGATTCATGAACTTGATCCTGAGTCCGGGTTTGAGAATTTTATCGCTGAAATTCATAAAGTTATTGAAGCGAGTGGTCACGGTGCTTTTTATGTCTTTGACTGTTTGACCCGGTTGGCGGTGGACTGGTATTCCGATCAGATGCTGGGTAACTTTTTTATGCTGACCTGTCCCTATCTTTTCGATTTGGACACCGTAACCTATTTTGCAGTCTATCGCAATTATCATACCTCACATGCGCTTACTCCAATCCAAAAGACAACACAGCTGTTTCTGGACGTTTACCGCCATAAAGGTGAACTCTATGTGCGCCCCATAAAAGTTCAGCAACGCTATTCGCCGACGATGAATATGCTGCATGTGCGTCGGAATGGAGTTTTCACTCCTGTGATGTCGAGTGCTATTATCTCTGAGATTCTGACCTCTGCCAAATGGTCCGGACTGAACTCTGACAGCAGTCATGGTTTCTGGCAGTCTGCCTTTTTGAAAGCTCGTGAGCTACTCAAATCCGGTGAATATCGACCAGATCTGCCTGATAAAGGTAAGGCGGTTTATGAACAGCTGGTGAAAATGGTAATCTCTCGTGATGATGGGATGCAATCCCTGATTAAGCGCTGTTTTACGTTGCAGGATATCCTTGATATTCATAAACGTATGATAGGCACGGGGTTGATTGGGGGTAAAACAGTCGGTATGCTGCTGGCCTGTGCTATTGTGAAAAAATCCAATTCACGTTTTATTGAGCTGCTCGAAGCACAGGACTCATTTTTTATCGGTTCGGATGCGTTTTTTACATTCCTTGTTCGTAATGGAATATGGTGGGTGCGTCAGAATCAACGTGATCCAGAGAAGTTTTTAAAGGGTGCCGAGCAGGCTCGCCGTCGTATGGTAACCGGTGACTTTCCAGACTACATTATGAAGCAGTTTGAGGAGATGCTCGATTATTTTGGGCAGTCTCCCTTTATTGTACGTTCAAGTTCTCTGCTTGAAGATAGTTATGGAAACTCATTTGCCGGTAAGTACGAGAGCGTTTTTTGTGTTAATCAAGGACCACGCGAACGCCGCATGCAGGATTTTCTGGCAGCGGTTAAGCGTATCTACGCCAGTTCGATGAGTGAAGAGGCCTTGCGTTATCGCGCGCGTCGCGGAATGCTTGAAAAGGATGAGCAGATGGCCTTGCTGGTTATGCGTGTTTCAGGTGCAATGCATGAACGTAGTTTTTATCCGGTGGTGGCCGGAGTGGGTTTCTCGTTCAATTCTTATGCGTGGCATGAAAGTATTGACCCGGAGGCCGGGATTATAAGGGTGGTTTTCGGACTGGGAACACGTGCTGTGGATCAGGCTGATGATGATTATACAAGGATTATTGCGCTTAATGCACCCGATAAACGACCTGAATCTAATTTTGATGAGGTTGCCCAATATACGCAGCGTCGCGCTGATTATCTTAATCTTGAATCAAATCAGCTGACTTCAGATTACTTTTCGGATCTGGTTCCGGATGCAACCGTACCACCAATTAATATGGTTGCTTCGCTTGATACAACTCAGCCACGTGGAGCGAAAGCCCATCATATCCTGACATTCGATAAGCTGTTGGCTGATACGAACTTCGTAAATGATATGCGCGAGATTCTGGATATTCTGAAGCGTGCCTATAAGCACCCGGTTGATATCGAGTTTACTGCGAATTTTATTGATGAAGAGCACTATTGCATAAACCTTCTTCAATGCCGGCCGTTACAGGCAAAAGGCTCTGCATCCATTAAGTTGCCTGACGTAGATGTGGCTGACGATGAACGAATCATGGAGGCGCACGGTGCTGTAGTTGGCCAGAGCCGGGTTGAAAATGTGGATCGCTTTATCTATGTTGTTCCGGAACGTTATGGTCAGATGCCAGTGAATGCCCGGCATGAGGTTGCCCGCTTGATCGGTGATATCAATAAGGCATTGGATAAGGACACGCCTTGCCGTGTTATGATTATTGGACCAGGGCGTTGGGGGACCAGTTCGCCTTCGCTGGGAATTCCTGTTTCATTCAGTGATATTAAGAGAGTCTCTATTATTTGTGAAGTGGTATCCATGCATGAATATCTGGTGCCGGATGTATCGCTCGGAACTCACTTTCTGAATGAGCTTGTTGAGATGGATATGCTTTATCTGGCTCTCTTTCCCAACAAGGGCGATAATTATATCAATACAAAATTCTTTGAAGAGTCACCCAGTCGGTTGCTTGACCTGGTTCCTGGAGCGGGAAAATGGGAAGATACAGTGCGGGTGATTGACTGTGCGGATGTGGTTGAAGGCGGGGGCATACGTATCATTGCTGATGCTCTCAAACAAAGTGTCAGCTGCCATTTTTCGAAAGACTAAAGCGGTTGAAACAAAAAAGACCGGAGCGTAAACTCCGGTCTTTTGTAATAAACAAACGTTTGAAGATTAAGCGCCCAGCTGGAAGCGGACGTAACGTTTGATCTCGATAGTGTCATCGCACTCTTTAGCGCAGGTATTGACAACATCGGTGATAGACATCTTGGGCTCTTTCACGAAAGGCTGGTTAACCAGGCAGATCTCAGAGAAGAACTTCTTGATTTTGCCCTTGAGAATGTTCTCCATGATATTCTCAGGTTTATTTTCATCTTTGAGCTGGTTGCGGTAGATGTCCTTCTCGGCGTCAATAAGGTCAGCCGGAACTTCATCTGATACCAGATAGGCAGGCGCAGCAGCGGCAATCTGAAGTGTCAGATCGTGAACGAGCTGTGCAAACTTCTCATTGCTCTCTGTCTTGGCTTTGCCACAGGCAACTTCAACCAGAACGCCAACTTTGCCGCCCATGTGAATGTAGGATTCAACCTTGCCGGTGCTGGTCAGGCTCATGCGTGCAGTGCGGCGGATCTTAACATTTTCGCCGGTCTGCGACACAATGGTCATCAGGGCTTCCTTCATTGACTCGGAAACATCTTCGCCTTTTGCCAGAACCTCATTGGTTACAGCCAAGGAGAAGTTTATGAAATTGTCTGTTTTGGCAACAAAGTCAGTTTCGGTGTTAACTTCAGCCAGAGCCAGAGTTTTTCCGTCTTCAGAGGCGACTGCGTTGATGATGCCCTGTTTGGACTCTTTGTTAGCACGTTTCTGCTGGATGACAGCGCCATTCTCACGCAGAACTTTGATAGCTGCTTCAAAGTCGCCATCTGTTTTTTTAAGAGCTTTCTTACAATCCATCATTCCGGCGCTTGTCTGTTTGCGCAGGTCGTTAATCATTGCTACTGTGATATCAGCCATTTTTTCTCCAGAATTTGTTTTTACTAAATAGGTTTGTCAGATAGCCTTGCAGCTTAAAAACGGCTGCAAGGCTTGATCATGATGTCGCTTATTATTCAGCTGCTTTTTCTTCAGCCTTAGGTGCCTCAACGGGCTTCTCCTCTTTTACAGGAGCTTCCTCGGCTTTAGGTTCTGCTTTTTTAGCGGCAGGCTTTTTAGCAGCAGGCTTTTTAGCAGCTGTTTTCTTAGCAGCCGGTTTTTCCTCATCTGTTTTCTTGGCAACAGACTTTTTAGCAACCGGCTTTTTGGTGGCAGCTTTTTTAGCAGGTTTTTTCTCTGCAGCAGCAGGAGCCTCTTCTTTGACTTCAGCTTTAGGGGCTTCAACTTTAGCTTCAGGTGCTTCGGCTTTAGCTTCGGCTTTAGGGGCTTCAACTTTAGCTTCAGGTGCTTTTTCAGCTTTTTCAGCTTTCTTAGGCTCAACAGATGCGACCTTAGCTTCTACCGCTTCTTTAGCTGCTTTAGCAGCACGTTTACGGGATTCATTCAACTTAGCTTTTGCATCGCCGCCTTTGTTGGCAGGAGCGGCATCTTTACGGGCCTTACGGGCTGCGCGGTTAGCGGCATCTTCTTTGGCTCTCTCGGCTTCTTTCTGAAGCTGACGTTCTGCGGCGATCTGGGCATATTCATCATCGGCAGCCTTGATAACCTTTGCAAAAGCATCGGCAATCAGCTTGATGCCGCGGATGGCATCGTCATTGCCAGGAATAACGTAATCGATAGGATCAGGATCAGCATTGGTATCAACCAGTGCTACAACCGGGATGCCCAGGCGTTTTGCCTCTTTAAGAGCGTTCTGCTCGCGGCAGATGTCAATAATGATGATAGCTCCCGGCATTTTAGCCATGTCGGCAATACCACCAAGGTTTCTTTCAAGTTTGTCGAGCTCACGGCGCAGGCTTGCAGCCTCTTTCTTATGTACGGAAAGAACGCCGTTGTTGTTGCGTCCCATGGCTTCAATCTGACGCATACGTTTGACGCTGATGCGGATTGTCTGGTTGTTGGTGAGTGTTCCACCCAGCCAGCGTTCGGCCATGTGGTACTGTCCGCAGAACTCAGCAGCTTCTTTAATGGTCTCCTGTGCCTGTTTTTTAGTGGCAACGAAGAGTATCTTTTTTCCGCTCATGACGGTGTCACGCAGGAATTTAGCCGCTTCCTCAATCATAGGAATAGTCTGAGTGAGGTCGATGATGTGGATACCATTGCGCTTATCAAAGATATAGTCGCGCATTTTGGGGTTCCAACGTTTGGTCTGATGACCAAAATGAAGTCCTGAGTCAATCAGGTCTTTGAGAGTGATTCCGGTGAGTTCCGAAACTGGCATTTCCATAATATTATCCTTTTAACATTAAAACAGAGTTCAGCCCTGTAAGGCCTCTTAATAAACCCTGTCTGTTAATCCGCTTTGGCGCCTGAAGTTATGAATCTCCAGGGCGTCTTCGCTTCCACACGGTGCTGCCACTCGACAGTCCGCGTCGTAAGAAAGATGAAATATACAGGATTTGCGTGTGTAAATCAAGGCTGTTGCAATAAAAGTGACAGAAAGATTTATCCCTTGACGATTAAGGGGCCGGTTAAGTGTATTCGAGTAAGCGTGCGAGAGGTTTTTCGTGGAATGTGGAAGGGGTTGAAGGCGTTGAAATCGTTAAAAGGGTTGAAGAGGTAATTGCTGGAGGGACGGCGGCCCGCCGTCAGCTATCCCACATGGGGCGCGCGAGTTGCACCGCCGTATTGCAGCCATGCTCACGGCACTCTCGAAAGGTGCAGGTAATGACAATCGACCCATAGATTGTGTGAAAGACCGCTAAATATTTACATGACAACGCCTTATGAATTACTATTACACAATTTCTTTGTCTTTATGATAGATGTTGCCGGAGCGCCTGTTGGGCTTTTTTTACTGCTGTTGTGGTTGCGTCAGAAGAGCTGGTCGCCCCTGTAACAGCATCAATTTTCGTGCATGTGTCCCATTTTATAAACTGCTTTAGAAATGTTGGCCGGGTGACCATGCGCCCCCGGGAGTGGGGATAGCGCAGTATCTCTACTTTTATAATGCTCAGCTCTGAAGAAAAATGTGTCATGACTGTGAAAACACCCGATTTGGATCGGGCTTTATTGACAACCGCATAATCCATTTGGCCGGCTTTGTACCTCAACTCAAATATTTGTATGCGCTCTGTTTTTAACAGCTCAATAATCTGGCAGCTCCCCGTAATTTGCGCTTGCACCTTTTCGGCAACTGCCGCAGATTGGCCGCCTGTGCAGGACGACCAGAATACGACAGCGCAAAGCACCGGTAACACTTTAATTAAATCTTTCATTAAAATACAAATCCTGCGCCAAAGTTTAAGCTGTCGCCAGCATCATTAAACCGGTAGTCAGCCTTAAGCACAAACTGCGGGGTGAGGGGTGCATTTAGACCAACAGTCACTTCGCTTCGATCGCCGTCAGGATTTTTTTCAACACCGCCGGGCATGCTGTATTGTGTGTCGTAGTCGTCGTAACGTATGAATGGGATAAGGTCGGCCTCTTTAAGCTTTCCTGATTTCCATCCTTCAGGCATTAAACTGAGACCGGCCTCCAGATACCAACCAAATATCTCTTCTGCGGTGCCGTCTCCGATTTCATAGGCTCCGTCAATTGATTCATGAGCGATGGCTCCATTAAGGATTAAGTTTCTGATTCTCCATGAGAAGTCGGTTGAGAGAATCAGTATATCGCCGCTGATTCCAGGGTCTTCGCCTTTGTTCCCGTTGTTCAACCCGCCTGCATAACTCGATAGCCCCAGACGCAGATCGCTCTCTTTGAATGGATAGATGTCAATACGTCCGGAAATAGCCGGGTCATTCAGACTGGGACGTTCCTTATTCCTGCCATCACGGATTCCATTTGTGTCGTCAAACTGAGAACCGTCCAGTCCACCGGTCACATATAGCTGGTAATTCATCCACTCTGTAGGGCTGCCAAAGGCACCAATTCCATCTATCGACCATGTTGAGGGGATTATATATTTGTCAAATGAGGGCCGTTCGACACCCAGAAACTAAGTAGGTTCGTGGCGTTGATTCGTTATGCCGAGGGGAGCCAGCACGCGCCCCGCCCGCAGATTGAAGCTTTCGTGAAGCAGAAAATCAACATACAGCTGCTCTATGCCTACCTCGCCTCCATTACTTTCATCCGAAGAAGCGTAGGCGTGTTCAATTTCGATCTCTGAATTCAACTTGATCCAGTCGGCAAAATCATACCCGAGATAGAGTACCAGCCGATGAATATCAAAGTAGTCGCCGCCCTCTCCCTGATTGAAGTTTGCGTGCATCTCTCCATATCCGCCAAATGACATCTTCTCCATCGGTTCCTTGAAGTCGTTCCAGTCGGTAATCGACTCATCAACCTTATTTAGTCGGGTTTGCACAGAAATGTGCTCCTTTTCAGCTGTTTCCTGACGCACCTTCATGTTTTGAAGTTCCTGCGTGATCATTTTTAGCTGTTGCTCCAGAGTCGCAATACGCTCTGATTGTGAGGGTTCAGCTGCTTTGACCATTAGGTTCGCAACCAGTATTAGAGATAATATTCCGTAGGTTTTAATTTTTTTCATGCATGAATTCCTTTTTCAATAAAGATAATTTCTGTGAGTGCGAAGAATATTAGCCTTGCCTAACATTATTGTCAATAGTGAATTTTGTGTTGATTGTTGGGGTTTTAGCTTCAAAAATGTGGAATGTGCAAAACACGAAAACATAGCAACGTTAAATTTCAGCCCTCGCTGAGACGCAGAGATCGCAGGAAGCGGCAATCCTGTTATCCCGCTGTGCCACGGCGTAGCCCCGCTTGCGGGCGTAGACGGGTCAAAATATTACTCCGCCTCCCCCTGTAAAATTCTTAGTGGAACCTAAACTTAGACTCGCTCCATAAAAATCGAGGAAGAACCTAAAAACAGAGGTGATCCAAAACATTTTCATTTGAATGAGATTCGTAAATCTCTCTCTGTAAGCTTGCGAATATGAGGGCAACATGTCATAATGTTTAACTTATTCATGAAAATTTGGCGTTTTTTGCATTTGGGGACTGTTCTTATATATTTCCAATACTCAAAATTTAGCCTCAACGCTCCTGAAAATGTTGCTAGAACGGGATTTTATTGTGATAGAAATTGATGTTTTAAAGAATAAATTAACTAAGCTGAAGGCTGTTCTGGTGGAGATGCACAGTTATCTGGATATTGATAACCGTCGGCCGGCTCTGACCAAACTGGAGGATATGGCAGCCCAGCCTGAGTTCTGGAATGATCATAATGCCGCCAAGGATGCCATCGCTAAAACTAATGCATTGCGTGGTTTTGTACGGCCGTATGATGATCTGGCTGTTTTGATTGATGACATCGATCTGATGATGGAACTCGGTCAGGGAGAAGAAACCATGGAAGAACAGCAGGAGGCCTTAGGCGAGGTTCCGCCGATGTTCGAAAAGGCGGATGTGATGGTTTCAAAGCTGCGCTTGCAGTCGTTGCTGGGTGGCAAGCTGGATGCCTGTGGTGCCTATCTGACAATTCACTCCGGTGCCGGAGGTACAGAGTCTTGCGACTGGGCGGATATGCTCTACCGGATGTACCGCAGGTATTGCGAGGATAATGGCTTTGATTTTGAGGTGCTGGACACGCAACAAGGTGAAGAAGCCGGTCTGAAATCGGTAACCTTCCTTGTCAGCGGTGCTTATGCGTATGGCTATATGAAGGCGGAGCGCGGTGTTCATCGTCTTGTTAGAATTTCACCTTTTGATTCAAACAGCCGGCGGCATACATCCTTCTGTTCACTGGATGTGATTGCGAAGCTCGAAGATGATGTTGAAGTTGAGATCAAGGATGAGGACCTTCGTGTCGATACCTACCGCTCCAGTGGTTCCGGTGGACAGCATGTGAATACAACCGATTCCGCAGTTCGCTTGACTCATATAGTGTCAGGGCTTGTTGTGGCTGTTCAGTCGGAGCGCTCTCAGCATAAAAATAAAGCCCGCGCCATGGGTATGCTGAAAGCTAAACTCTACGAGTATAATGAGGATAAGAAACGCAAGGAGATGGAGCGCTTCTATGGAGAGAAGGGTGAGATTGCCTGGGGTAGCCAGATACGCTCTTACGTTTTTCAGCCTTATACAATGGTTAAGGATCACCGTACTGATGAGCAGACCGGTAATGTACAGGGTGTAATGGATGGTGCCATTCAACCGTTTATCGAGGCTTATCTGAAAAAGAACGCGGTCAGAGATTAGGGAAAAATTTGTGAAAAGAGGGACGCGGAATGTTGGATGTGTAGATGAAAAAGTATTTTTGTTATTATGTGATTGATTCTGACGACGATATTATTTGACTGACGACTGACAACTGTAAACTGACAACTGTAAACTGTAAACTGTAAACTGTAGACTGTAAACTGTAGACTGTAAACTGTAGACTGTAGACTGTAGACTGTAGACTGTAGACTGTAAACTGTAAAATATGAATATTGAAGAAGCAAAACTGATATTGAGTGAGAGTAGCCAGGAGCATGTTCTGGCCTTTTGGGAAAAGCTGAGCGCTGATGAGCAGGTAAAACTGCTGGTTCAGATTGAGGATCTGGATTTTAAGAGCATTGCCCGTATGCGGAATATGCTCAAAGCTGGCGATGTTGCAGGGGCGTCGGGCGGCAGTGAGCCGGTTCCTCCTCAGGTGATTGAGCTTGCCGGGAAAGAACGTGCGGCTGCCTATGCCGTCGGAGAAGATCAGCTGCGTGCCGGTAAGGTCGGAATTCTGGTGGTTGCCGGAGGACAGGGCTCACGTCTGGGATATGACGGACCCAAGGGTGCCTATTCCATTGGCCCGGTCAGCGGGGCTTCGCTCTTTTATTTTCACTCACGTAAAATTCTCGGGCTTTCACAAAAGTATGGTGTGCGCATTCCATTCTATATTATGACCAGTGATGTGAATGACTCTGCAACCCGTAAGCATTTTGAAGAGAATGGGTTTTTCGGCCTTAACCCTGAGGATGTGCTGTTCTTCACACAGGGCATGTGGCCGGCGCTGGATAGCGATGGACGTATCATGATGGATCAACCGGGACATATCTTCATGAGCCCGGATGGCCATGGCGGAACCTTGAGTGCCTTGGATAAGTCGGGCTCTCTTGCTGATATGGAGAAACGTGGCATCGAGACAATTTTCTTCTTCCAGGTGGATAATCCCCTGATTGAGATTGCAGATCCTGCCTTTATAGGGGCGCATGCCGCGCAGCAGGCCGACCTTTCAATCAAGCTCTGCGCTAAGCGGGAACCATTGGAGGGGCTGGGCGTTGTAGTTGAACGCGACGGACGCTTTGAGATGGTTGAGTATACTGAGCTGACTGATGAACAGGCTCATCGGAGATCGGATGACGGCGAACTTTATTTTAAGTATGGTAGTGTTGCAATTCATCTGTTCTCCTATGATTTTCTGAAAGCTGAGGCGTTATGTGATATGCCGTTGCATGTTGCCCGTAAAAAGATTCCTGCCTGCGATGCCGATGGTAATGTGGTTACGCCCAGCGAGAATAACGGATGCAAATTTGAGAAGTTTATCTTTGATGTCCTGCCCGATGCAAAGCGGGTGGTTAATATGGCCTTTGAACGGGCTGAGGAATTTTCGCCGGTGAAAAATGCCGAAGGCAAGGACTCTCCGGCAACCTGTCGTCAGGATCTGCAGCTGAAATGGCTGCGCTGGTTGCATGAACTTGGTGTTGAGATGCCTCTGGATGAATCAGGGTTGCCGGTTATTCCGATTGAAATTGATCCTGCATACGCACTGAATGCAGCGGAACTTAAGGAAAAGGGGATATCCCTGAGAGGCTGCGGTCGGCCTTACTCGGCACACTGAACTGAATAATAAGTGAGTCGCGGGTCATTGAGTCGTGAGTCAGATGAAAAACAATTTATGAATTAAGGAGAGAGATATGAGACCTGTAGTTTTGATTATACGTGATGGCTGGGGACTTAATGAAAAGGAAGAAGCCAATGCTGTGGCTGCTGCCAATACCCCGGTAATTGATCAGCTGAAAGCGGATTGTCCCTGGACTAAACTGGCATGTAGCGGTGAGCCTGTGGGATTGCCGGATGGTTATCAGGGCTCCAGTGAGGTTGGGCATCTTAACATGGGTGCCGGTCGCATTGTGATTCAGGAACTCAAACGTATTGATGACGGACTCTCCAGTGGCGTACTTTTTGAGTCTGAGAAGTGGCAGGCCATGATTGCCAACTGGAAAGAGAACTCCAGTCAGCTGCACTTTATGGGATTGCTGCAGGATGAGGGTGTTCATGCACATCAGGAACATCTCTTTAAGTTGATGCGTCGCGCCCGTGATGAAAATCCGGAGGGCGTAATTATTATTCATCCATTCCTTGATGGACGTGATACTCCGCCACGCAGCACACTTGAGTATATTGCCCGCTTGAATACAGAGATGGAGAAAGTTGGCAATTGTACCATAGGAACAGTTCAGGGACGTTACTATTCCATGGATCGTTCAAAGAACTATGGCCTGACTGATATTGCTTACAGGTGCATTGTCCAGGCTGAGGGTCGCTCCGCAGAATCCGCAGAAGCCGCTGTTGAGGAGTCGTATGAGAAAGACCAGACACCGGATAATACTCCTATGGTGGATGAGTATATCATGCCTTATATTATCGGTGGATATAAAGGTGTTAAAGATGGCGATTCTGTTATGCATTTTAACTATCGTCAGGATCGTGCAATTCAGTTGACCCAGGCGTTTTATAATGATGATTATCCCGGAACACGTGCCATGCGTCCGAAAATTGTCTATCTGGGATTCACCCGCTATTGGGATGAGTTCACTGAATACCTGCTGGGCGCTATGGGTGGTGATGGTGGAATGGATAATCTGCTGGGTGAGGTTGTTTCCAATGCCGGTTTGAAACAGCTGCGTATTGCCGAGACCCAGAAGTTTCGTCATGTGACCAGTTTCTTTAATGGCAAATCCACACAGCCTTATGCAAATGAGGATCAGGTGGAGGTGCCCACACGCTTTGACCCAGCCAAGTTTGCGAGTCATCCGGAGATGGAAGCTTATAATGTGACAACGGAGCTACTGAAGCGCCTTGAAAACAATCCGTATGGTTTTGTTGTAGTCAACTATGCTAACTGTGATATGGTTGGTCATACAGGTGATTTAGAGGCAGCCCGCAAGGCTGTGGAAATTGTAGATGAATGTATCGGTAAGCTGATGCCGCGTTTGATGGAGCTTGATGCGCATGTTCTAATTACAGCTGACCACGGCAACTGTGAGCAGATGAAGGACTATGAGACTGGCATGGTTAAGACCAGCCATACCTTGAATCTGGTTGAGTGCATCTACGTTGCCAACGACGGTGCCGGTAAAAAAATGATTCCGCTGGGAAAACTTTCTGACTTGGCTCCGACTGTTCTGGGTTTGTTGGGATTGGATATTCCCGTTGAAATGAGCGCTGAAAATCTAATGGCGTGATGCATTGTTGGATTCAGGGTCTGCCTTAGTTGAAGCGGAGGCAGATCTCTTTGCGGGGTATGCGCTTTCGACTTATTATATTTACCGGGGGGTGAAAAGATAAAATGATTCGATTTTTTAAAATTTGCTGTTTGATTATCGTTACGTGGGTATTGGTATTACCTGCCAGTGCTGTATTGAAATTTTCTAACAGCTATCGCAGTCGTCGAAATCATGAACGTAGTATTCGTAAATCGACGTCTCTGATTATTTTACATACCACGGAAACAACCAAAATAGGTGCACTGCGAAAACTGCGTGATAACGGGGAGTGTCATTATTACGTTGCTCGGAATGGGGTTGTCTATCGGGTCATTGACCATCGTCGGGTTGCTTATCATGCCGGCCGCAGCATGTGGAATAGACGTACTAATCTAGATAATTTTTCGGTGGGTATTGAGTGTAGCGGTTTTCACAATAAATCTCTTACCTCTGCCCAGTATCGTGCTATAGGGGAATTGGTTGGTGAGTTGCAGTATATCTATAAGATACCTGATTATCGTGTGATTACCCATTCGATGGTGGCTTACGGGCGGCCGAATAAGTGGCATAAACGCAGTCATCGCGGACGTAAACGCTGTGCCATGCTGCTGGCACGGCCTGAAACACGCAAACTTATGAACCTGACATCACGTCCGCTTCATGATCCTGATGTTAAAGCTGGTCGTCTGACTATAGGTGATAAATATCTGGCCAAGGTTCTTTATGGATCTACTAGAGAGGAAAAGAAGGCTGTTGCGCATTTCACTGCTCTTGACAGTAATGTTATTTCAAGGGGACGCAGTGCGTGGGATATCGCCCGTGATATGTACAAGGCATCCACGACTGCCTATGTTTTCCCCAACGGGTCCCGCAAGCAGGGAAATCAGATCGTTAATTTTAAATTGCTGCCTGTTGGAACAAAGGTGCTTGTCGGAGCCCAGGCGGATAATCCGGCTGAAAGTATCCGGATCATCGGACAACAGGGAAAGGCTCAAGACATTGCCGGAGCAGAGGTTCGTTTGAGTTCAACGATCTATATCTTTCCTAACGGAAAGTATAAACGAGGACATCAGTTGACAGCTAAAGATATACTTAAACTTCCTTACGCCACCAAGGTGCTTGTCGGTTATGATGTGGGAGGACCTATATCAGCTTCAATTTGTGCAAGCAAGATCTGCGGTAACAACTGGAAATCTAAAGATACCTATTTCCTGATAGCCGGGGCTCTTACGCCGGGTAACAAGGTGGATGACAAGAAAATTCCCTCCGGGACAATGATCTTCTACCATAAATGAGCCGTTGAAGTCGCGACGGCTTCCATCCCTAACCCCTAATCTCTGCAAGGCGAAGCCTTGCCTCTAACCCCTAAACACTTACTGCGAAAATGTTGCCGGGGTGTGATGTTCATCAAGGACAGGGACGCAGGTGTAGGCACTCCATTGATTTATGGATGGTTCGTAGCTTAGAACAGCCGCGTGTAGAAAACCAATCCAGTCATTTCCGTTATATGAACGAATTCCAAGTGCTGTTGCAAAGGCAGTGATGAAAATATCATGGCTGACAAATATAGAAAGCTGCGCCTTTGATGCACTCTGCATCCAATTTATGGTTTCTTGTGTGGCGCTTTTGATCGGATTAAGATGTGGGGCTGATCCCTGGTTGAGATAGTCCTGCATGAATTCCATATAACCATGCTGTTTCATGAGAGCCTGGAGCTTATAGGAATCCTGCATATAGAATCCCTCGACACCGATTTCTGCGGAATCCTTAACCTTTGTGTTTTCAAGATCCATGCCCTTGGCAAAGTGTGAGGCGGTTAAGCGGCAACGTTCCATTGGGCTTGCGAAAAAATCTACATCTTCAAATCCCTTTAAAATGGCACCTGCTTTCCTAGCCATGGCAATGCCATTTTTCGTGAGTCCCAGATGCTTTCCAAAGTCTTTGTCGTTGGTGCAGATCTCAGGACGTTCCGAGTGACGCAGAAATATAATTACCCGTTTTCCTTGATCCAGAAGCTGGCGGGTATGCTTAAGGTCGATAGTAGTTTTGTTAATGTACATGAATTACTAGAGTGAATTAAATTTATTATTTTTTCTTTTTGGTTAAATTTTTACTGAAAATCCCCTGATAAATCACAAGATTTTTTTCAAATATCTGGCAGTAGGTTCCTTTTTCTACAAAGGTAAATTTTTTGTCTAGGGTGTGATAACGAACTCCCTTTGTGGACAGTGTTTGATAAAGGGTGATTTTTTTGCCGTTATACAGAGTCACGCGAACTTTACGGTTAAATTTGATTTCAGCCCCGTTAGGCAGGATTTCAGTGTGCTCTTCGGTGCCGTATTCCACCAGGATCTTGTTTGCGTCTATATCAATGAATTGTGACTTTCTCTCAACCTTGAACATAAACGAAGAACATCCGCTGATAATGAGGCAGGTCATGCAAACTATAATTGTTTTATACATGCCGGGTAGTTTATCGAAAAGCCGGGTGCCGTCAATCAGAAAGTTGTGGTTACCGACGTTAGTTGTTCTGAAATCGACTTTTTTTATTTATGCACGTTTTTATCTCCCGCAAAGGCGCAAAGTCGCAAAGGTGCAGAGGGTATAGAGGTCAGCATAATATGGCTGGTTACTTTTTTATGTGTTCTGTGTGCTCATCGTTAATAATTAAGATCGTGTTGCTCCCCTCCATATTTCCCTGGCATTTCATTACGGTTCAGCAAACCGGAAAGGAAATACCACATACAAAGAAGCCACTTTGCGCCTTTGCGGGAAAAAACTATTAACATAGCAATTACTTTTCGTGGTTAGGATTTTGGATTGCGGCAAACCCCTGCAATAGTTCGTTATAATTTGAACCAGTAGCTTGACATTAAAGGCATGGCGTAATATTGTATGTGCTAGGTTATAAAGTTGATTTGGATTCAATTCTACGGGAGAAAGTAATATGAAATTTTCAAGACGTTCGTTTGTTGCCGGGGCCGGAATGTTTGCCGCGGCGGCACCTTCAATTTCGCTGGGTCAGTCAAAAAGAATATTTAAAGTTGCATTGGTCGGCTGCGGTGGACGCGGTAGCGGGGCTATACGCGATATCACTAAGGCTGCTGAGCGGATGGGGCATCAAGTTGTGTTAGTCGGGGCTGCGGATTTCTTTGTTGATAAAGCAAAACACGTCTGTAAATCAAATGGCTGCGATGAAAAGTTTGCTTTTGGTGGTCCCTCTGGATATAAGAAGGTCATGGAAAGCGATGCAGAGATAGTTTTGCTGGCAACCCCTCCGATTTTCCGGGCTTTGCATGCCGCGGCCTGTGTTAAAGCGGGTAAGCATATATTTGCCGAAAAACCGGTTGCAACTGATCCGGCCGGATTGCGTGCCTTTTTGAAGGTTGTCGAGGATGCCAAGGCTGCTAAGTTATCTATACTTGCTGGTACAGTTCATCGTCATAATAATCGTGCTCTGCGCCAGATTAAACCGATACAGGATGGAATTATCGGTGAAATTCGCGGGGGGGTTGTTTATCGCTGCCATGGTGGAATGAACACGAGTAATTATCTCCGCCCACGACGGGCTGACGATACCAACGCTGCCTATCTGGCGAATGACTGGTATATGTTCCACGAGATGTCGGGCGACCACTTTACGGAACAGGCCATTCATGAGGTGGACTTGGCAAACTGGTTTATCGGTCGCTACCCCAAAACCGCGATGGGTATCGGGGCCCGTCACCGCCGCGTGACAGGCAACACCTATGATTGTTTCAGTATTGACTATAACTATGGTGATGATCTTCATATTCACTCCATTGCACGTCAAATCAACGGGTGCTCAGACCGCTGCTGCACCTCGCTGGTGGGCGAGTACGGAACGATTGATGTCCTGGGTAAGATCAAACGTTTTGACGGAAAAGAGATTGTCTATGATGAAGAGAGAATCAAGGGACGTGATGGTAATGGCCTGATTATGGAACACTGGGATTTTCTGACAGGTCTGATTAGCGGCGACTATGTCCAGGAAGGTGAGCAGGTTGCCATGGCAACGGCTACTACTCTGATGGGGGTACTGGCGGCTTACACCGGGCAGACAGTTAGAATGTCTGATCTTCTGACAAATGAAAAATCCGTCTTCTATAATATGAACAACGCTTTTACTGCACAGGATTTTGAATCAGGTAAAGATGTTCCTCTGCCGAAAGAAGGGTGTGCGCCGGTTCCGGGTAAGGCGTAGGGAGTCGCTGGCGCTCCGTAAGTTGTAAGAGGTGGAATGTGAAATGTGGGTTCTGCTGAAAAAGTCGGGCGGACGACACGGAGGTCGTCCCTCCAGCCTCAGAAAACAAGCGTTACTAGAATATTCTGGAGGGTCGGGCTCCGTCCCGACCGCAAATTGAGACTTTTCCAGCTGAACCGAATGTGTATGTCCGACTTCCAACATTCAATAAATAATTAAGAGAGCATAGGAAAAAGTATGAAAAATGCATATTTGGTGATAGCAACCGCTTTTTTACTTGTTGGAAGTTCTGTTAATGCCGGAACAGCACAGAAAGCGTGGAATAAGCTGGTTGGCCCCAGGATGATTAAACGTTCCGCATTTGCCTATGTTGAAAACAATCCGGCACTGCCGAACGTACTGATTTACGGTGATTCAATATCAATCGGGTATACCCCTCAAGTCCAAAAGAGCCTTGCCGACAAGGCCAACGTATACCGCCTCTATTGTAACGGGGGCGATTCCTCTTCTGTTATTGCAAAAATCGATAAACTGCATGCTGTTATGCGTGACAATAAATTGGATGGGGCCTGGAATTTTGAATGGAATGTAATTCACTTTAATGTTGGACTGCATGACCTGAAATACATGAATAAAGGTAAACTTGATATTAAAGACGGTCAGCAGATTGCATCCATAGAGCAATATACAGAAAATCTTAAGTCAATTATAGCTTTCTTAAAAAAAACAGCCCCAAAGGCAAAGCTGATATTTGTCACAACTACACCTGTGCCTGAAAAATCAGGTGGAAGAAAAGCGGGCGACGCCCTGCGTTATAATGCGGCGGCTTTGACGTTGTTAGAGAACTATCCGGAGATTGCTGTGAATGACCTGTACGGGTTCACAAAGCCCCATCATAAAAAGTGGTGGACGAAACCCGGCAATGTTCATTTTAACAAGGATGGATGCACAGCTCAGGGTAATGATGTGGCTGATCTGATTTTAAAAGTACTGGGAAAGAAGTAACAGCATCGATATCAGCGTCTTGTAGGTGTTTAGTAGCTATAACATCAACTTCTTGTTGTTTTTACACGTTTTTTTACCACGAATTGCAAGTCCGCTACTGCCGGACCCACGGGCGTTTCCGCCGCAAGAAATACTCTGCCTGCCCCTGATTTGAATAGCTGGCATTTTTTTTATAAATTTATTATAATAGGATTCAAATTGAATGTGTATTTTGCAATAACATCATAAGACAGGAATCTGGAATGAAAATTTTATCACGTTTTTTTATTATCACTGCTCTTATTGCTTCAGGTATATTTGAGTCACTGACACTCTGCGCTCAATCCGCTAAAGACACTGCGGTCCTGGTCAGTGCGTCTGTGTCAGATGCTCCTCCTGCCATTATGCTAGCCTGGCCGGCTGCTACTGCTACTAGTTATCAGATCTCTCGCAAAAACCTGAATGACACCTCATGGACAGTCCTAACAAATTCTCTGCCCGGTGCCACGACCTCTTTTGTTGATACAAATGTGGTTGTTGCTGCCACTTATGAGTACCGTGTTTATAAAAGTGGCTCTCCTGCGGCTTATGGTTATGTTTATGCCGGTATTCAGGCGGAACTTACCGAGGAAAGAGGAGCTTTAATTTTGGTGGTTGATGATCGGTTCAGCAGCTCGCTCTTTGTTGAACTTGCGCGTCTTGAACGTGATCTGATCGGTGATGGGTGGAGCATTATTCGTCATGATGTCTCTTCCGCGGATAGTGTTGCAAATATCAAGGCTCTGATTCAAACGGATTACAATGCCGCCCCTTCGGAGGTCAAGGCCGTTTTTCTTTTTGGCCATATCCCTCAACCCTACTCAGGTAGTCTTAATCCTGATGGACATCCCAATCATCGAGGTGCCTGGCCAGCTGATGTCTATTATGGGGAGATAAATGGAACATGGACCGATACCACCGTCAGCAACACTTCTTCCAGCTGGAGCCGGCAGCATAACATACCCGGCGATGGAAAATTTGATCAGACCATTGTTCCCTCACCCGTTGACTTGCAGGTTGGACGTGTTGACCTCTACAATATGCCCGCCTTTGCGCTCAGTGAAACCGAGCTGCTACGGCAGTATCTCGATAAAGATCATAAGTTCAGATGTAAATTTTTCTCAACTCAGCCGCGTATGCTGATAGATGATAATTTTGGATATTTTTATGGAGAGGCCTTTGCTGCCAGCGGTTGGCGCGCGGGATCATCCTGCTTTGGCGCATCTTCGGTTTTTGCAAAAGATTATATTTCGACCCTTAAAACGGATCCTTATCTCATGAGTTATGGCTGTGGCGGCGGCAGCTTCACCTCGGCTGGCGGTATCGGTAACACCACCGACTTTGCCACTAATCAGGTGCAGAGCGTCTTTACCTTGCTCTTCGGTAGCTATTTTGGCGACTGGGACAGCCAGAATAACTTTATGCGTGCATCGCTGGCCTCTTCTCCCACAGCTTTGACCTGTGGATGGTCCGGACGGCCGCACTGGCACATGCACCATATGGCCCTGGGTCTTCCCGTAGGGTACAGTGCCCGTATCACTCAGAACAATAATAACGCTCTCTATCAGCGCTCTTCCTATGGGGGATATGTTCATATCGGCCTGATGGGCGATCCTACACTGCGGCTTCATACGGTGGCACCTCCCTCTCAGGTTTCGAGCTACACTAATGCATCCGGAGATGTGGTGCTTAACTGGACAGCCTCTTCTGAAATAATCGAGGGATATCATATTTACCGGGCTGCCACTGTCACCGGTTCGTATGCACGTTTAAGCACAACTCTGGAAACATCAACGGTTTTCATTGATGATGCCCCGCTGGCCGGAACCAACAGCTATATGGTGCGTGCTGTTAAACTTCAGGAGTCGGGCGGTGGGACCTATTACAATCCCAGCCAGGCAGCTTTCGGTACATATCCTGATCAGCCGGTTACGATTGCGGTTAGCAGCCTTCATGGCTCACCTGAGCCCGCCGTGGGAGACAACTCCTACTCTTTGGCGGATGCCACCATTATGTGCACTATTTCCAACAGCGTTGTGGAAGTTGGTGATATGCAGTTTCTCGCAACGGGATGGCTAGGCACTGGCAGTGTGCCAGCCAGCGGCACGGGTATTGAAACTCCGTTGATTACTTTGACCGAGAACTCTTCGATCATCTGGCAGTGGCAGACTAATTTCTGGCTGACGATCTCTTCGGATGCTAATGGTGTCACTGATACAACAAGCGGGTGGTACTCTTCCGGGAGTACTCTCTCGCTGACAGCTTCAGCTTCAGCCTTCCGTTATGTTTTCAGCCACTGGAGTGGAGCAGGTGTGCCGATCGGCATGGAGCAGAGCAATCCTCTTGAACTGCCAGTTGAATCAGCGGGTGAGGTGTATGCAAACTTTACGCCTTTTCCTAATCCTGATAAGCCGCTGATCTTTGCTGAGACCTTTGAGGATTACCCTGCAGGTATGCCTCTGAGCGGTACCAATGGCTGGCATGCCATTGCAACGGATGTCGCGACTGTCTCAATCAGCAGTGAGCTGATAGACGGGGTTACAGCTTATGGATTAACGAATCCTTACCCTGTCAATACTACACATGACAAGGTTGGTTACATTGAAAATGATACATCCCTGCGTGTGTTCAGCTCCTCCAATTCAACTGTTATTACCAAAATGCTTGTTAAGCTGGCGCCGTATCCTCTCTCTCTTCTTCCTCCACCTGGGGAGATTACCAATCATCTGGCATTTGTCCTGAATGAGGCAGGAGAGTTGATGCTTCTACATGGTACCCCCGTGACAGGTGTTGAACTCTGGTCGACTTTTACGGATACACTTTACGATGCTGATCTCTGGCATACAGTGACACTGGAGAAATACTACAAGACCATTGGGCCGGGGTGTCGGTATTTCCGTATCTGTATGGATAATGGACCATGGTTGACACATGCGGATGGATATACATCTAATGATGGAAGCGGTTCTTCGGGAGGGGCCTGGTTTGCTTTCTCTGATCTTTCGGCCACACGCTTGAGTGGATTTGAGTTTAAAGGTACACTCGGGCTGGATGACATTCTGGTTGCCGAGAGCTGGTCCGGTCAGGGCTCTTCCGGTGATGAGGATAATGATGGCATGTGGGATTTCTGGGAGTATCAGTACTTCGGGGGTACAAATCAGACTTCCGGCGATGCAACAGCTGACTGGGATAACGATGGTTTTGACAACCTTTCGGAGTGGCTTGCCGATACATCTCCTGACGATACCAACTCGGTTCTGGCCATTAGAAACATTGCTTTTGAGCCTGGCGGTATCAGCCTCTCCTGGCAGGGAGGGCGTGCTTCAACACAATATTTGGAACAGAGAGACAATCTGACAGTTGGTAGCTGGCAGACGATCTTTACCAATCTGCCTCCCACCGATATTTTTAATGAATTGATTGATGTGGATGCCGCGGCACCGCACCGGTTCTACCGAATCCGGGCTGTGAGGGAATAAATGCCAGTTGAAAAGGGTGAAAAGGGTGAAAAGGTTGAAATGGTTGAAGGGTTGAAGGGGTTAAAGAGGTAGGGGGAGTCAACTGTCTGTAGGGACGGAGGTCCCGCTGTCCGGGCACGGCACATACCGCTCTGAGAGCGATCACTGCTCAGCAGAGGCCGGGCCGGGATCTGCTGTCCTCGTTGTTTCACAGATCTATGGCAGAACCGAGACAAGGATTGTATAAATCCTAATCATTATCGTAATCGTGATCCTAATCTTAAAACGCATATCTCTCTATTCTTATCTCACTTGCCCCTGCTATTTATCACCTTCAGCCTCTCTGCCTTTGCGGATAAGCGCATCAATATCGTTCTGATGCAGTTCTCGCCAGTCGCCGGGTTCCATGTTGCCTACGCGTAGTGGACCGATACGCGTGCGCTGCAGTGCCACAATTCTTAGTCCCACTTGCTCGCACATTTTACGTATCTGGCGATTGCGGCCTTCACTGAGAGTGAATGTGAGTTTATGAATGTTATTGCGGTTGCTTTTGAGCAGATTGACTTCTACCGGTTTAATGAAGTATCCGTCTATATCCATTCGTGAGCGTAGTATGATCAGTTTACTTTCATCCATCTCACCCGAGACACGTACATTGTAGCTCTTCTTATGACCGTAACGCGGGTGAGTGAGGATGTTTGTCAGGTCTCCATCGTTAGACATGATTAAGAGCCCTTCACTATCCTTGTCGAGCCTACCTACTGGAACCAGACGCTCCGGGATCTGCTGGCTAAGCAGATCACATACGGTGTCGCCCTGAGAGTTATCGGCGGAACAGATTAAACCGCGTGGTTTGTAGAGAAGAACAGTTTTCTTTTTCTCAGTTGTCTTCGCGATTTTTTTGCCTTGAACCGATATATTGTCTTTTCTAGGATTTACTCTTATTCCAGGTTCTCTAATGGTTTCACCGTTAACCGAGACCTCACCTGCTTTGATAATGTCAGCTGCTCCTCTGCGGGAGGCAATGCCGCGCTTGGCGAGAACATTTTGCAGTCTTTCGCCTGAATTATGGGATGAATCATTGTCGGTCTGTATGGTATCATTACTCATGTTATGGGACTTTCAGATAGAGATTATATGAATCGTGATTTTAAACCCGTTCGTAAGCGGGCCGGTTGGTGGGCACGTGTAAAGTTTTTCTTATGGCGGATCTTTCACCGCTGTTAGTGTTATTATTCACTATTGTTCAACCTGCGTGAAGCGCTACCTCTAGTTCGATGTTGGACGTTCGTATTTGGGTTGCCGCTCTACCTCGCTAAGTTTTTCGTGGTTAACATTCTACAACTCACAACTCACAACTCACGGAGCGAAGCGACCTTACCCCCTGTATTTTTTCAGAGCGACTTTAAATTTCTCCGTATCGCTGTAGCCACAGGGTTTAAATTCCGGGCAGAATCCACGATAGATGCATTCTGGCACACAAAGGTCATACAGCTCTGGCTCGCAGTTCTTAATCTCATTCAATACCATTTGCCAGGCGGCCCGGGTCTCAGGTGAGGCCTGAGTGCAGAGTCGTTTGCGGGATATAAAGATAATTGACTGTGCATTAGCGGAGCACTGGTGGTGCACAGGGGCTCCCTGGTATGCCTCTTCGCGGTCAAGGCCGGTGCGATCGGTTCGTTGTGTGCTTACAAAATGTTCAATTCCGATCTTATGGCGTACAAAGTGAACGCTGACCCAATATCTCAGATTAACCCACTTCCATTTAAAGAGCATCAGCCGGATGGGGGAGTGTTCTGAAAGCAGTATTTTGCGTTTCCATGAACTGGAGGGTTCTTTCTTTCCTTCCTGCATGCGAATGGTGGTGCGGGCGGCATCCGCGATCTCACGCCATGAGAAATCAGACTTAAAAAAACTGATCTTTACTGGGGTATCTTCTAATTCTTGCATATCCACATAGTTTCCACTTTCTGACCTGAAATTTCAATCTCAAACTAAAAAAGCTACGCTTTTTCAGGAAAACGCGCTTTGCGCGTTGTAAATTAGCGGGCACTTAATTGCGAAGCAAGGATATTTTTTATGAATAAATTAAAAAAATAACGAATCTGGATTGACATTAGAGGGGCAATTCGATAAAGTTGCGCAAGTTTTAACCCAATAAGGGGGTTATGACTTTTTTATGTGGCGGGGTAGCTCAGTTGGTAGAGCAGCGGATTGAAAATCCGCGTGTCACCGGTCCGATTCCGGTCCCTGCCACCATTTTTTTGCCCTTGAACGATCGTTCTTGCTGGGGTTTATCAATATATCTCTCTTTCTCCCTGTTTTTGGCGTTTGACACGCGAGCAACCAATTTGTCCCTCCGTAGTCCCGCTTGCGGGACGTATGAGGTGCTGAGCTTTTGTGATATACGAAACCTTTTTCAGTTAATTCTTTTTTTGCGTTTAATAGTCATGCGACTTTCTTATCATTTTTAAGAATTAGGTTCTGTTTAAAGCATTGGTCCTGATATTTTGGGGAGGCACAGTTCTTACAAGAGCATAAGTTAGAACAGTAGTGGGATAAGGTGCAATAGTATTACCCATAAAGTGCTCATATTTTAATAAGCGCCTTATATTTAGCATATTAAAGCGGATTTATAATCCGCGCGAAATTGGTCCGATTCCGGTCCCTGTCACCATTTTTTAACCATGATTTCTTTGTTATTAGTTTTACGTAAGTATGTTTTATGAATAGAATTACATTATAAAAAATATGGCATCATTTATGCACTATTAATAAGAGTGAGCAGGTGCTAGCGTAATCTTATAAGTTGAGTTTTGACGATTAGCCATATGTTTTTAAAAAAATGAGAATGATTTATGAAGTGCGAGGTAGATGTGACATCAAAAATGTGGAATAAATCTGTAATCTATGTGGTAGATGATGATGAGCAGGTTCTTAAGGCCACTGGTCGCTTATTGAAAGCAGTTGGTTATGAGTATGAGCTTTTTTCAGGTGCTCAGCAGTTTATTGATGCGCCTATTAAGCAGGCGGATGCATGTTGTGCATTGCTTGATATTCGGATGCCGGGAATGAGTGGAATTGAACTGCAGAAATATCTGGTTGAAAACAAGATATGTATACCGGTAGTTTTTGTCACGGGGCATGGTGATGTTGAAACCAGCGTTGATGCATTTAGAAACGGCGCCGTTCATTTTCTGACAAAACCTTATAATGATGACCAGTTGCTTGCCGCTGTTAGTGAAGCTCTTATAAAAAACTATGGAGATAAGGTCAAATGCGATTTGCTTGATGATGCCAAGAAAGGGTTTTCCCGGCTTACAGCCAGAGAGCGCGAGATCTTTTCCGGGGTCGTGCGGGGTATGCGGAATAAAGATATTGCAACTATGACCGGAATTACGGAGACCACGGTGAAGGTTCATCGCGCAAGAGTGATGGATAAAATGCAGGCTGTCTCAGTTGCATCGCTGGTACAGATGTCAATTTTTCTGATTGAAGCCGGTCTTTTTGATCGTGATTTAATTGAAAAGGCCACTAAATAGATTATAGCAATTAACATGCAACATACGGAAAACATTCTTTTAGTTGATGATAATCCTGTTAACAATCAGCTAATAGCAACATATCTTCTTCCATGTGGATATACTATTCAGATTGCTGAGAATGGCAGAGATGGTCTGCGGCTGGCGAAAGAAAACAAGCCTGACCTGATATTGCTGGATATCATGATGCCGGATATGGACGGATACGAGGTATGTCGTTTGTTGAGGGATAATCCTGTGACGGCTGATATACCCATTCTGTTTATCACTGCGGATGCCTCCCCTGAGAATCACTTGCGTGCTTTCAGCATTGGGGGGAATGATTTTATCACTAAACCCATCTATGAGATGGTTTTGCTTGCCCGGATTGATAATCTGATAAAGCTGTATAACTCTCAGAAGAGAGTGGAAAAACTCAATAAATATTACGAGCTTTCGCAAAAAATATCTTTAACCGGCTATTGGTCATATAAAAAACTCTCAGGTAAAGAGTCTTTATTCCATTGTTCGCAGCAGTTGCGAAACCTGCTTCATCTGCAGGATGATCAGATTGCCCTCTTGACCCCTGAGAACTTTCTTTCGTTATTCATTGAGAATTGTAATGACAGAGAGCGGGTCTCAAAGAGCTGGATTAAAGCAGAGCTGGAAGGATGTGATTTCAAGGAGTTGATTAATTGTCGGATTTGCGGTGAAAAGAAAAACATACGGCTCTGGGCTCAATTTTCTGAGGTCAATGAAGTCAGCAGTGCCTTTGGTTCTGTGCAGGATGTGACCGGCTTAATGGGAATTATTTATGAGGAGTTCCGACTGGCAAACAAACTGGCTTATACGGATCGGTATAATTCGATGGTTGAGTCGGGAACTCAGTTGGCTCATGAGCTTAATCAGCCACTGGCGTCAATTGCTCTCAATGTCAATGCCACTAAGTTGTTTTTGGAGAATGACAGCTTTGATAAAGAGGAGTTTTTTGAGATAATTAAAGATGTCGAAAGTGAGGTAATGCGAGCCAAGGAGGTGGTTGAACGTATGCGGAGCGTCGCGAACCGGAAACCGCTGCAGGTTGAAGAATTTGATATTCATGATCTGATTAAGAGAACTTCAGCTATCTTTACCCAGGATTTTAATGCGAATAATATTACCCTTGTTGAAAATTATACAGGGGATCTCTGTTTAATATCAGGTGATAAGGACGCTGTGCAGCAGGTCATGGTAAACATTATCCGGAATGCATATGAGTCGCTGCGGGAGAGTGTACAGGATCGCAAGACTATTGTTCTGAGTTTACTTGAATCTTCTGGTATGGTTAGTTTTTCAGTGGTTGACAATGGCCCGGGTATATCAGGGGTGATTAAAGATACTCTGTTTTTTCCATTTGTAACAACCAAGTCTGATAATCTTGGTCTGGGACTGGCTGTTTGTAAAAGTATTGTGAGTCGGTTAGGTGGCAAAATAGAGGTGCTTCCTGTGGTTAAGAATGCAGGAGTAGGATTTTGTGTTTCGCTTCCCAAAGAGTATGTTGCCTCCTGAATCCTGAATCCTGAATCCTGAATGAGTGTGTAATATGATAAATTTTGATTTAATCCAATATTATTTTGCGACCGAGGTATGGGTATGGCCAGTCATAGCAATATCATCCCTTGGCGCTTTCTGGATTTATCATAGGCGCGTGGTTAATAAGATGAACTTTCAACGCCGTGAGCTTATCGAAAATGAGCATTGGCTTAATGAGGCTCAACAGATTGGTGATATCGGGAGCTGGTATCGCTATATTGAAGGGGGGGGAGTACGGTTGTCACCGCAATTATGTCGTATTTATGGACTAGTAGATAATGTATCTCCCTCCTTTGAATGGTTTCTCTATGTTGTTCATCCGGATGATCGTTCCTATGTCGAAAAGAGCTTTGAGCAGATTCATAAGACCGGAGAAACAGCTGTGCTGAACTATCGTATTAAACGGAATGGCGATGATATCTGTTATGTTGAGAACACGGTTAAGGGTGCATTTGATGATCAGGGTAAGCTTGTTGCTGTGTATGGTTCCGTTCTTGATATGACGGAGCGCCGGATTAATGAGGAAAATCTTAAAGTAGCTCTGGAAGAAGCTGAATCGGCAAATCGTGCCAAAGGGGCCTTTCTCTCCTCTGTAAGCCATGAGATTCGAACGCCGCTCAATGCGATTATTGGTTTTAGTGCTATCATGGCTGAGCATGAGCTGACATCAATGCAATACAAAAGTTACGGTGAACTGGTGAATGTTGCAGGGAAATCATTGAGCTCGCTGGTTAACGATATCCTTGATCTCTCCGCTCTGGAATCTCTGAGTTTTACTCTGGTTCCAGTTCGTCTGAAAATTAATCAGTTGATCAAGGAAATCAGCTCGGTTTTTAAGCTGATTGTTGAAAGTAAAGGGATAGATTTTGTTATTAGGAATCCTGAAAATATGCCGGATGTTGAGATCGATGGTAAACGTCTTCGGCAGATACTGATAAATATAATCGGCAATGCGGTTAAATTTACCGAGAAGGGCGGGGTTGCGATTACAGTTGATATGGATTGCTCCCGTTCTGGTAAATATGAGTGCGATTTAATTTTTAAGATCACTGATACCGGTGTCGGTATTAAGTTGGCTGACCAGAGCAGGATCTTCCGTGAATTTGAGCAAGAGAGCGGCCTGACACATCGCAAGTTTGGTGGAAGCGGTTTGGGACTTTCGATTGTCACTCAGCTACTTGAACTGATGGGCGGAATAATTCATCTTCAGAGTGAAGTGGGTGTGGGTTCATCCTTTACGGTAACTTTCCTGAATGTGCCGATCTTAGATGGTGAAGAACATAGCTGTAACTCTGTTGTAGAGTCGGATGGATCTGATTCTGATTATATAGATGCTGGGGCCGTGTCCCCTGTACTTTCCACAAGAGAAGTTGGCTTGCAATCTACAAACAATGACTTTTTGAATTTAAGTGAAGATTTAATAAATATATTAAAGGTGACTTTTGGAGAACGCTTCAAAAAACTCTCGAAAGGGATTAATATTGAGTTGATCAATTCGATTGATGCTGATCTGCAATCCTGGTCGGAAAATTTAAATGACCGCGAACTGATCTCTTTTACAGCAAATTTTACCAAAGCTGCTGCTAGTATAAAAATCGTCGATCTGATGAAAATCGCAACTCTTCTTTCGAATGAATCTAAATCGTAATCTGCTTGAGATCCCGCAATCAAATACTACTGACAGCATCCGAACAGAATGCCATCAGCGCATATAAAAAAAGTTTGTTAAAGTGAAAAGATGTATCCTGCATCCGAAAGATTTCAATGCGACGTCGTGTTAAAGCAATAATTAAAGATAATGAGGCAGGAGTCAACTTGCTGGACTTTCTGGAAAAGCGTTATCGCTTTAAGGAACGTGCACAGTGGTCTCAGGTTGTCGGCGAGGAAAAGGTGCTGGTTAATGGCATTCCCGGTGAGTTGACAACAATACTCAGCCTAAGTGATGAAGTTGTCTATGAGGCACCGGAGAGCCCAGAGCCTGCGGTTGATGAAAACTTCTCGGTCCTTTTCGAAGATGAGTATCTTATTGCGCTTAATAAATCCGGCAACCTTCCATGTCATCCAAGTGGATGCTATCACGATAACACTCTCTGGTATCTGATTAAAGAGGGGATGAAGCTCACCAGACCTCATCTGATTAATCGTCTTGATCGAGAGAGCTCAGGGGTGGTTCTTGTGGCTAAGAGTGATTCCACTGCCAGAAATCTTTCAAAGCAGTTTTTGAAGCGGCGGGTCAAAAAATCATACGCTGTGATTGTTGAAGGTGATTTTCCTGAGACGCTGGACGCCTTTGGATGGCTGATGGCTGATAAGAGCTCTGCTGTTAGAAAAAAGCGTCGTTTTGAGAGAGGACTACCTGAGGAAAAACCGGATGACTGCGCTGAGTGGGCTGAAACACGCTTTGAGTTGAAGCAAAGATGCGGTGCCCTTACTCTGGTGCATGTTGAACTGATGACCGGACGTCTTCATCAGATACGTGCAACGCTTTGTTCGCTTGGATTTCCTGTGGTAGGCGATAAACTTTACGGTGTTGACGAGAATCTATTTATCCGCTTTATCAATGATCAGCTCTCGGCTGCAGATAAAGCCGCCCTGCGTATGTCGCGACAGGCACTGCATGCCCGGGAGTTGCAGGTGGCGCACCCCGCTACAGGTGAACCTTTGCGCTTCTGCGCCCCGCTGCCGGATGATATGCGCCCTTTCATCCAGGGCGCATTTGTGAATAATTGCAATAGAGCATAGCTGACTGCTGATATTGCGGTTATAGCTGTTGGCTACCGTTTGCATCCCAAAGTTGATGTGCCGGTCTTTATTGAGGATGCTGCGGCTGCTGTGGCCTGGACTGTAAAGAATATTGCGAAGTATGGCGGCGATCCGGATAAGGTTTTTGTATCAGGACACTCAGCTGGTGGATACCTGACGGCCATGGTGGGCATGGACCCCAAATGGCTGGCAAAATATGGTGTCGACCATAAGAAGCTGGCTGGACTGATTCCGGTAAGTGGACAGGTTTCTACGCACTTCAATGTGAAAAAGTGGCTTGGCGACAAGGGTTCGCAGTTCCGTCCGTTGGTAAATGAGTACGCTCCGCTCTACTATGTTGCCAAGGATCTGCCACCGACATGTCTTATCACCGGAGGCCGCGCTATTGAGTGGCCGTGCCGGGTTGAGGAAAATGAACTTCTGGCGATCAGCTTGAAAAAGTGCGGAAATAAGATTGTGGAGTTTCATGAAATGGGCGGACTCAATCATGGGTCAGTCGGCGGTGGAAGCACATATATCACACCTGTTTTTATTAAGCGTGTGCTGGACGCAAGATAGGGAGTGAAGGGTGAAGATGAGGTGCGTGGGACGACGCGGACGAGCTTTTTGTCCCGCTTCGCAGGCACGGCTTCGCCTTAAAAATCAAAGTCCTTGCTGCCCCACGTACCTCGTCTTGTGGAGGATGAAGTTAGAAGAGCGACATTGTGAATGCCGCAAACAAGAACCTGCTGGGTGGGGGGGGGGGGGATGGTGCGATTCATCGTGCTGCCGGGCCGCAGCTGCTGGAGGAGTGTCTTCTGCTGCGTGGCTACCCGACCGGGAATGCTGAAATTACCCGGGGGTATAATCTGGCTGCAACGTATGTGATTCATACCGTGGGACCGGTGTGGTATGGCGGAGAGCGGGGTGAGGATGCGGCCTTGGAATCCTGTTATCAAAGCTGTATTGAGATTGCGTTGGAGCGGGAGATAAAATCACTCGCGTTTCCCTGTATCAGTACAGGGGTCTATTGTTTTCCTGTGGAACGTGCCGCGGAGATAGCTATCCGGACGGTGTCATCGTTTGAAGCGGTGAAATCCCTTTCTTTAGATGTTATCTTCTTCTTCTTCTTCTGCTGCTTCTCGGTGAAAGTATTACGTGTTTATCAACGTCTGTTGCTTGACTGAAAAATCGGTGCTTGTATCGTTCAGTTGTTTTCAACTTTAAAAATCACCACGCTGCAATTGATCTTTCTACCCTTCTGTTTTTCTGCCCTGAAAATTTCGTTTAGCATGTTCCACAATCAATGCGTGGTATTCCTGATAAATTTTCATCCGTTCATTTTCTTTATAGACCGGTTCGAGTGCCGTATGAAATTTGTTCTGAATCGAGCTGTATCGCTCTTTCATTTCAACGATGCCTAGATGGGAAAATATGCGACGGGTATAGGTGTCGACCACAAAGAAGGGTTGTTTGAAGGCGTAGAGCATCATTGAATCAGCGCTTTCTTCTCCAATACCACGTAGCTTTAACAGCTCTGCCCGCGTTGGCACGGGGGCATCGCGTTCAATGAAAAAGGCAGCCAGATTTTTCAGATAAGCACTTTTCTGATTGTAATATCCCGCGCGGCGAATAGCTGTTTTGAGAGTTTCGTTATCTAGTTTCAGCAGGGACTCGGGAGTGAGTGCGCCCAGTTGAGATAAATTCTTAAGAGCAATTTCAACGGATTTCCAGTTGGTGTTTTGGGTTAGGATGGCGCCTGTGCAAATTTCGAAGCGTTGTTTCTTTGTTTGCGGTAATTCGTAGTTTTCGGGATGATAACCATTGTAATCACTCAACGGCCACCATCCCCGAGGACCATAAAGATCCAGCAGCTCATGGTAGGTTTGGATTATGATCGTGGATGGATTTATCATAATATGTTGATTCATTGATTTTGGAAGGCAGGAAAATGTTGTTGCAAGTGGGAATGGGCCGCATGAACCTGACCTCAGACCTCAGACCTCAGACCTCCGATCATCACTCCTTAAACTATTTTACCCTTTTAGTTGCTATTCTCTAAACTCTCGACCGTTTGGTGCTGAAAATGATATGAATCCACGAAGACCATAGCAAAGCAAAGCCGCTAATCCGAACGTCCAACATCCAACGTTCAACATCCAACGTCGAACTAGTGGTAGCGCTCCGCGCGGTCAGTCAAAATTGAAAGTAAGAACGTATAAAAAACGCACGAAAAAATAAAGGCCTATTTTTTTTATGCAACGCGAAGCGTTGTTGTCTAAAGCTGCGGTGTTTAAAACACAATCAAGCGATTAATGATATTGGCTATGCACATCACAGAAGCTAAGTTTGGTTGCGGCTGGAAGCAGCTTTAGAGCAGTTCGCGGATTTTGTTTGCGCTGGAAATCAGCTTTTTAAGGCGATCTTCGTCATTGGATTCAAGTGCCAGCTTGAACTCTTCAAGTTTTTCGGATACAGCATATACGGCCGTGAGAATGTTTTCTCTGTTCTGAGTGAAGATCGGTGCCCACGTTTCAGGAGAACTCATGGCAAGACGAACGGTCGATGCAAATCCGCCACCAGCTAGTCTTGGTACCGCATAACCGGCCTTTTCCTCATTTTGAACGGCGAGAGAGAGCGCGTATGCAACAACATGAGAGATATGAGAGACATAGGCTGCGTGGCGGTCATGCTGGTTGGCATCCATGAATTCAAATTTGAGACCGACAATATGAAAGAGTTCCAGTGCAGTCTTGCAGGCATCCGGGGCACTGTTGCCAAGATCGCAGAGCAGGACTGTTTTGTCTTTGAACAGACCGCGGATTGCCGCCCCTGGACCTGAGTTTTCGGTTCCCGCCATAGGATGGGCAGCTACGTAGCGGCTGCGGTTAGGATGATCTTTGACGTGCTCAATCAATTTCATTTTGGTTGAACCAAGATCAACAACGGTCTGGCTTTCGTCAATTTTATCGAGGATGATCGGTAGCAGAGAATCAATTGCATTCACGGGAACGGCAAGGACAATGACTTGAGCCTTTTCGATAGCGGCGTCTAGATGTAGGATGCGGTCTACGAGCCCCAGCTCGACAGCTTTGTGTGCATGCCCTTCATTGGTGTCAACACCGATCAGTTCGGTTATGGAGGAAGAGTCATGCAGATCTTTTGCAAACGACCCTCCGATGAGGCCTAGTCCAATAATTGTGATAGTCATTCGCTGCCTCGCTATGTTCTTGATGAATAAGGAGAATATAATGGGTTAAGAGAGTGGTGTAAATTAATTGCTATTCTCTCAACTCCTGTCATAAAAAACAAGAAACTTAAGTTTGAAACAAAAAAAGGGTACGCTGTTGCGTACCCCTCTTTTAGATATAGACTTGCGTCTGTTTACCAGCGACGATCATCACGTCCGCCGCCACCGCCTCTGCGGTCACTTTTGAAGCCGCGTCCACCGCCGCCGCCATTACCGCCGCGGAATCCACCGCCGCCGCCACCGCCACCGCCGCGACGTTCGCCACGAGGTTTCGGC
>JAQIBS010000104.1 GCA_027858965.1 Kiritimatiellia bacterium | reverse complement strand
CCCCCTCTCCCCTCCCATTTAAACTGAGCGACATCCGCGGAAGCATCACTTCCGCCCGCACTGTGATTGGAATTCCCTGCAATGAGCCGGGCGAGGAAATATATGGTTTCGGACTTGATCCGCAAGCCTACCAGCAGAAGGGACTTCGCAAATATCTGGCGGTCTGCGCCGCTGTAATGGGAAAAACCGGTGCCAGCCACGGCCCGGTTCCCTTCTATCTCAGCACCAAAGGCTACGGGGTGTATGTGGATACAGCACGCATTCCGGTTGTACACACAGCCCGTTTGACAACCAAAGCGGCATCTAGTGAACAAGCACAGAAAATTGCAACCAGCATGGAGGAACTCTATGCCCCTAGGCCGGCCCAGGGACGCACAGAGGTGATCTTTGAAATTCCAGGCAACAGCTGCGGTGTGGATGTCTACGTTTTTGCCGGACCAACCATCCGTGAATCAGTTCAGCGCTATAACCTCTTTTCCGGCGGTGGTGCCGTGCCGCCTCTCTGGGGTCTCGGCATGAAATACCGGACCTATACCAAGGCGGATAAAGCCACGGCAATGAATGTGGCTAAAGCCATGCGCAGAATGAAGATCCCCTGTGACATGTTTGGTCTTGAACCAGGGTGGCAGACACACGCCTACTCCTGCTCGCTGGCATGGTCCGACAAGCGTTTTCCCGATCATCAGGCCATGCTCGATGAACTGATTGCCGATGGCTACCACATCAATCTCTGGGAGCATGCCTATATCAATCCGGCATCACCGCTCTACAAGCCACTGCTTCCACACTCCGGCGACTTTCTGGTCTGGGGCGGACTTGTGGTCGATTTTGCCGACCCGAAAGCATCCAGAATCTTTGCTGACTACCATGCCAATGAGCTGGTGAAAGCCGGTATCAGCGGGTTCAAAGCCGACGAGTGTGACAACCAGCCTCTGACAGACTGCACCCCGTTCAACTTTCCGACCTCGACTATTTTTCCATCAGGCATTGATGGAGAGCAGATGCTTCAGCTCTACGGAACCTACTATCAGCGCTCAATCTACTCCGTTTTCAAAGAGAGAAACCAGCGCACATGGAGCGATGTGCGCGCCACATCCGCACTGGCGGCACCGCTGCCGTTCAATCTTTACAGCGATGCCTACAGCTTTGATGAATATCTGCGTCAGCTGGTCAACGCCTCGTTCACCGGTCTGCTATGGTCGCCCGAGGTGCGCGATGCCGGAAGCTATGAAGAGCTGATGAACCGCATTGCTCTCGCTTCCTTTGCCCCGCAGATGTGCCTCAACATCTGGTATATGCAACATCCGGTCTGGGAGCAGTTCAACCGCAAAAAGAATAACGCCAACGAACTTCTGCCAGAGAAGGAACAACAACGCATTGCCAATCGCATTGCGCAGATTGTCAACCAGCGCTACAGCCTGATCCCCTATCTCTATGCCGGATTTCAACGCTACCATACCGAGGGACTGCCACCTGTCCGCTCGCTGCTTCTGGATTTTCCCGCTGACAAAAATCTGCGCAATGTGGATAATGAATTTATGTTCGGCGATAATCTGCTGGCAGCCCCTCTGCCCGGAAAATCCTCTGCCCGCGAAGTTTATCTGCCGGAGGGGTGCCGCTGGATTGAGATGAAGAGCGGTCGGATCTATGCGGGTGGCAGCAAATGCACCTTCAAGGGAGCTCCTGGCGATGTGCCTCTCTTCGTCCGTGAGAACACGCTGATTCCTTTTGCCAAGCCAGTTCAATATATAGGAAAAGATACCTGTTTTGAGATCACCGTAAAAATTTATGGTGACACGCCTGAGAACTTCACTCTTACTGAAGATGATGGAGTGAGCTTTGATTTTGAGAGAGGCGCCTTAAACACCCTGACGCTCAGCTGGACAGAAGATAAAAAAGGCAGCGTTGTAAAAGCGGGAGCTTATAAAGGGGCTTCGCGTTATAACATTACAGGTTGGGAAAAAGTTCCTCTAACTCAATAATAATGAAACTAACAAAAGAAAAAATTCTCTATTATCTTGATTCTAATGAATCAGCTACAGGGCGAATCATTGACCTGTTGCTGACGCTGGTAAACCTGTTCGCCTGCGGTTTGATCGTGATCCAGTCCCTGCATGGCTCGGGAGAGCGCTGGCCTATGTGGTTAAAGGCAGCCGAAGCCGGTGTGGTTATTATCTTCTCCGGCGAGTACATTCTTCGCCTTGCAACCGCCAAAAGCAAACTCAGATACATCTTCAGCTTCTACGGCTTCGTGGATCTGGTTTCCATTCTCCCTTCCATCATCATTATTGAAGGGTTTAACTTTCTGCGTGCGCTCAAAGTTCTGCGAATTCTCCGCTTCATCCGAATGCTTAAGTCCACCGATTTTTTCTTCGGGCGGATCAGTCGGTTTCAGCTACAGGCGGTCAAGACACTGTTTACAGTATTCACTATACTTTTTGTCTTCTCAGGGTTCATCTATTTTGCGGAATCCGCATCTGATCAGCCGGAGATCATGATCCGTAACTTTCCTGAAGCATCCTATTTTGTGGTGACCACACTGTCCACAGTCGGGTTCGGTGATTATGTTGCCGTCACAGCGCTGGGTAAATTTTTCACTGCCGTCATGATTTTATCGGGGGCGATTCTGATTCCCTGGCAAGCGGGAAAACTCGTTCGCATGCTGATCCTAAATGAAGGTTCCAAGAAGGATGTCACCTGTCCCAGCTGCGGACTGACCGGACACGACCTGGATGCATCGCACTGCAAAGCCTGTGGTCATGTGATCTTTCAGAAATACGAAGGCGATCTCTGAGGCAACGGATGATACGAAGCTTGTTCCTCCAGTAAGCCGGAACTCAGCCAAGACATGTCACGCCGCAGGAGCGTAGGTTTTTTTCTTTGGGTTTGCACACTGAATTGCGTCCGGACCCACGCCGCTTCGCGGCTGAGTTCCGGCGTTACTTACCTGAAATCCAAATTTTATCACTAAATGATTCATTTGCATTGAAAAGTAGTGTCTGAACTTAGGGCGAAGCCCGTAGATCTGGCAGCGGGAGTAATTTGGTTGCATCAATATAGCGAAAAAATGTGTAGAACCGCCACGGTTTGACCCGTGGCTACCACTATTTTGCCGCGCTGCGCGGGTTGCATGTTCGAAAACAGCTCGCTTAAGGATCAAACGGCGGCCTGTTCAGCTTCAGCCCGTGCTGGATCAGGAGCATAAAAGGGTTCTTTGGGAATCCCGAAAGCAATTAGCCCCAAGCTCTGTTCAAGGACCGCGCCCACGCCAAAGGCCTCTGCATCCTTGAACATGATACGCACGCGAACCACTGAATCGGATTCAGCCCTGCTCCGACGCGAAACATCAAGTGCCAGCCCCGCATAGGGTTCGGATTGTCGGTTAAGGTTAATAATCGTGGTCGTATCACCGCTATTATGATAGAGCCCCTTGCCCTCCGCGATGTTTGTGGCAACACCACGAAAAACCTGTAACATCTGGCAGAGGTCGTTGAAATTGAGTTTCACGGTAACGCGGTTCTGCCAGTCAAATGTAGCATACTGACGGTTGCCTAGAACAACTGATCCCGAGGCAATGCTCTTCTGCGACGCAAGAGTCAGGTAGATCACGCCATCCCGTTCGCCGCTCGCCGGTACAAGTTCAAAACGGGCAGCACTGCCGGTTCCCTTTCCATTGGCATGATAAAACGTGAGTTGCGGATGATAGGCGCGGATTGATCCGTCTCCCTTGAATTTTTTCTGTAAGGCTGACTGGTTGTTTGTCTCTGTATTCATCTCTCTCTCCTGGTAAGATATTGATGTTATGTTTCACGAACCGTTCGTGACAACGGGACAAACATATCAAACAAGGAACTCTGAGGTGTCGCCTACCATGCGACATTTTTTGAGAGGCTTTTGGCTTTTCTTCGAAATCATCCACAGGATATCCGGCAGAAGAAAATGCTGGCAACTGAATTACACAGCTCACCCACATCTGCTTTTCCTTCTACCCTGTTGTCCATTGTTTTAAAATATTTTCTACCGCATCATTCACCATTGCACGGGCATCGCTTCGGCCAACCATGGCTGAGAGAATTTTGTCATAATTCGTCTCCGCATGGCGTACATGCGCACGTACTGCCAAGCGAACGGCATCTTCCTCAAGATCTTTAGCGGCAGCACAACGTCCCACACGTCCGCTGTACTTGCGGCAGGCATGTTCGGCAATGAGATTTTCACGTCCCTCGGGAGAGTGCGGATATACCTCACGCACACGAGCGGCAAAACGGCTGATATACTCCTGGTCAAGTTCCGCCCACCGCAGAACCGCCTGTCCGCGCCTGATCTCCCGTTGACCGGCATCTGCAACACACTCCTTCTCCGCCTGATCAACTGCTTCGCTTTCTACGAGGAGTCCCTGTCGTTCATAGTGTTTGCGTGCACGACTCCATTTTAAGACAACAGCAGATAGCTTAGAGTACTTCCTTGAGCGGCGGGTGAGCGTGGCATCACCAGAGGGCAGAAATACCAGATGATCCAGATCAGCGCAGGTTAAACATACCGCGCCCTTATCCTCTTTGAGTAAGATCCAGGCATGCTTGCCAAGATCCTCCCCACACTCTGAGCATTTTGAATCCCGACCGGAAATAAACACCTTAAGTTCTTTTTTCTCGCGTTTATCGTTCACTGTATCCTTCCTCTCTATTCACCCATAACAAAAGCAATAGATTATATTTTATGGGCTGAGACTTCTTTTTTCAACACTGGATTTCCGAAACAATGCGGAGCGGGCACTTTTCGAAACCCTCGCTGTTGCCGGGCGAGCAAAAGTGGAAGGTTTGGGGCGAGCAAAAGTGGAATGCACAATGATGTGCAGACCTTGCTTTTATTGGGGTTTGACGAAAAGTTGTCCAGTTTTGCTCGCTCGG
>JAQIBS010000057.1 GCA_027858965.1 Kiritimatiellia bacterium | reverse complement strand
CCCCTAAACCTCCAATATACAATACGGATTGACATTTATTTTTATAAATGATATTAGTAATATCACTTTGTTATAAAAAATGATTTTAGCGATATCACTATGAATAAATTAATATTATCAGATTTAGTTATGGATCAGCGCAGCCGTTTCATTGAAAGGGATTGTGGTGTTACGCGTGAGATCTCCTTTGATGATTGGAGTGCGCATGAGCGGATTGTTGTCATAAGCGGAGTTCGTCGGTGTGGTAAATCAACGTTGTTGCGCCAGTTTGCAGAAAAAGTTGAAGATTTTCATTATATGAACTTTGATGATGAGCGCCTGCTTGAATTTAATGTCTCGGATTTTGATCTGCTGTTGCAGTGTTTTCATGAAAGATCGGCATGTCGATTGATTCTGCTTGATGAAATCCAGAACATACCAAAGTGGGAGCACTTTGTCAGACGGGTTCATGATGATGGCTATAAGGTGGTTTTAACGGGTTCCAATGCACATCTATTGAGTGCAGAGCTGGGAACACATTTGACAGGACGATACGTTAAAGAGGAGCTTTTTCCATTTTCATTCCGTGAATTTTTGAAGTTTAAAGAGATTAAGAGTGACGGTCGGACAACCGAAGATAAGGCGCGGCTGTCGGCGGCTTTTGCGCAGTATCTATATTTGGGTGGATTTCCGGAATATTACAAAACTGAAAATATCGACCTTCTTCAGCAGACCTATGAAGATATTCTGTTCCGGGATATTATTTCAAGGTATGGCGTGCGTGATGTCAAAGGTTTTCAAACTCTGGCGCATTATCTCTTTACGAATTTTACATCCGAGATGAATTATATGCGATTGCAGAAAGTTTTACAGTTCAGCAATCACGCATCGGTTCGGAAATTTACAGGCTATCTTGAGCAGTCGTATCTGGTCAGTGAAATAAAGAGATTTGATTACTCCCTGAAAAAACAGCATGTGAGCGGAAAAAAAATCTATGTTATTGATAATGCTATGCGGAATGCGATTGCTTTTGCATTTTCTGCGGATCGTGGCCGGTTGCTTGAAAATATGATTTATCTTGAGTTCAGACGCGCCGGTAAAGATGTGTATTTTTTCCGAGAGAAAAATGAGTGTGATTTCATTATTCATCAAAAGAGCGGCTCTTTATGTGTGCAGGTAACGCAGAGCCTTACGCGTGACAACCGGGAAAGAGAACTTGCCGGCATTGATGAAGCGCTTAGCCGGGTGCCAGGTGGAGAGGGGCTTATTATAACCGAAGATCAGCTGGATGAAGTGGAATTGCCCTCCGGTCGAAAGGTCACCGTAATGCCCGCCTGGCGCTGGCTTCTGGGCGAGTCGGGCTTCGCCCTCCGTGAGTTGTAAATGGTAAGTTGTAAATTGTGAATTGTGAATGGTAGATATTAAACCACGAATCTCCGCGAAACGAAACGTAGTGCAGTAGGGCTTCATCGGAGATGAGGCAAGGAGCACAGCGACTGGCAATCTCTGTTGCCTGCCTGTGCGTAGCACGCAGACAGGCGGTTAGAGTTTTTTTAACGCTAACTTGTGCGGCAAAGCCTTGTGCGACGACGTATCGCTAAAAATTCAAACCGCAGGGTTTGTAGCCATTTATAACAAACAACCCAACTTATCCCATGTTTCACCTCCAAAATTTTTCACCTCAAACTCTACCCAGCTGCAACAGATTTTTTTACCTTCAAACTTTACCAAGCTGCAACAGATCATTCTGTCAACAATCATTCTGTCAAAAAAAACAACTACCAAGCTGCAACAGATCTTTCTCTTGTCCCGTTGTTGGTGTAGGAGGAACCCCTCTATTTCTTGACCGCCAAAGCTCAAAGAGCTGCGGCTGGTTTCTACCCCGAAAACAACTCTCGCGCTTCTCATCTTTCAACCTCTTCAACCCCCTTTTCCCTTTTTAATAATACTAGCGCGATAAATACCAATATGATAATTTATTAATGAAATTTGGAGGAGAAACTATTATGAAGTCCATAGAGCGAATTACATTTGATCCGAATGTCATGGGTGGCAAACCCTGTATTCGTGGAATGCGTGTTACTGCGGGGATGATTGTCGGACTGATAGCTTCCGATAAAAAACGAGATGATATATTGGCGTTATATCCATATCTTGAAGATGCGGATATCACCCAGGCCTTGACCTATGCGGCATGGCGTACTGAAGAGATTGATCTGCCAATGGTCCCGGCATGAAGATTCTTTTAGATATGAATCTTTCTCCTGCCTGGGTTTGTGTTGTAATCAAAGCTATTCAGCAATATGGTGATCATCTATTAAGTGGCGCATTGATTTCGATCGATGAGAATAAAGCACGTGTGCGGATATTACCCTTCTAAAGCAGCGGAGCCGCAACCAAACTGATCCGATTTAATATGCGAATGTTTTCTCATGCATTGATCAGTTGTGCAATAGGCATCGCTGCTTTAGTCAACAACGCTTCGCGTTGCATAGAAGAAAATGAAGTAGTGCAAGCATCTTGCTTGCAGACAAAAAATACATGAAGTTGGAGCTTTTGAAAAAAGCTATTTAGTTGCTTTCAATCAATAACTTACAAAAATGGTTGCCTAACTTTCTTGTTTTTTGTGACAGAAGTTGATTGAATAGCAACTAGGCCCGATCTGAGACTGCGTTCAGATCACGTGGCTCCGCTGCGCAGAGCAGGCACACCCTGGAAGTCGGCCGCTATGCGACCGACTAGGCAACCGCATAGCGACTGCCTTCCTCCACCGACATGTTTTAAGAACAAACAAGTTTGTCTTGCCCTTCGATGAAGGGCCTAATGCGGCTTTGGATGCGCCTGGAAATTTTGTGTCTACGAACGGATGTCTAAACCGGCATCGGGAAGCGGGAATCCTCGTTTGGGCATCCGGGAATGTTTCAGTCTTAAACTTAAGGGGCTTTGCCCCTACAGCTAACCCCGCCCTTGTTTGTTTTTTTTGAAAAAATCAGCAGAAAAACTTTAATCTCTACGCTTGGCATCTGCGGAAGCAACCACCCCAAAACAATTACTAAGCTGCAACAGATCATTCTGTCAACAATGATTCTGTCAAAAACAACCAACCAAGCTGCAGCAGATCTTTCTCTTGTCCCGCCGTTGGCGTAGGAGGAACCCCTCTATTTCTTGACCGCCAAAGCTCAAAGAGCGGCGGCTGGTTTATACCTAAAACTTTTTCCATTTTTCTAATTTTTTCACTTGCACTTCGCTAACCCACGGGTGTATATTTATATTGTTGTAAAAAAGCAGGTTTCTATCTTGAGTGAGATAGTGACCTTAAAAAGCTAAAATATGATGCTTTTAAGGAGTACGAGTTTCTCTCGCGCAAGCGGGATAAAAGGGCATTGTGGCCCACAGCAGAGCAAAACAAATTCACTGAAGTTGAACGTGTGTCATTCTTTCGTTAATAAATGGTTGTTCAGTTGAAAGAGAATTGTTGCGATCTGTTGAGGAAAGCAAAGCTTGGTTTATAAGAGAATTTGGCGGATTTTTGGGAATTTTTGCCGGATAATTGAATAAATTGAAACATGGAAACAAAAAAGCGATTATTTTAAAAATTGTTAGTTGACGTACCGTGTACCTTTAGGTATATTGGTTATGTCTTTGGAAAAGAAATCTCCTAAACAGAAGATTGATTTAAGGAAAGCGAAGCGTAGAGTTGTTGGAAGTTAATTCTCAATTCTTAATTCTCAATTCTCAATTCAGTTTTCGGAGGAATGAAAATGAAAAAATTATTAACAGTATGCGCAGCTTGCATGGTAGCCAGTTTGGCTTCCGCGGCAGTTGAAAGTCAGAATATTGTTGGGTATAATACTGTTACACTTGACAAAACGTGGACTATTATGGCAGTGAACTTCACTGGGGTAGGAAATCCCGAGCTTGGTCTTAATGACGCCGTTCCTTATTCTGATGGTATGACCAAGGGTAATACAACTTCAACCGCTGACGTTTTGCAGATTCAGACAGCTGTCGGTTATGATGTTTATTATATGATTAATGGACTGGATGCGAAATCGGGCCCTGTTTC
>JAQIBS010000250.1 GCA_027858965.1 Kiritimatiellia bacterium | reverse complement strand
GTACGCTACTTTTTGCTGCACGAGTAAGCATTGCAGAATAACGTTCTTTTGTCTTTTTAATATACTCATTTGTTGCTGATTTACTCATTTTCATGCCCTTATTGTTGGGTGTCATGTATAATGAGTCAACCAGTGATGTTCTAAGTAGTTACTGAACTTGCTTCGGTGTCATCTATTGTGAGTCAAATCGTGTTGACTAACGCAGCAATGACTAACACACAATCTATCAATAAATGTGATATAATATTGCATATCACTTAAGAAAGTTTGGTTGCGGCTCTGCTGCGTTAGGAGATAGCGATGAATAAATATAAACTCGATAAAGATGAACAGGCTTTGCTGGACTCCTTCGAACGGGGAGAGTGGCACTCTGTTGAAAATCTGGATGCAGAGAAGAAACGCCACCAGCCTCTCCCGATTGATATTGATCATGATTGAATAGATGAGATCATGGCGGGGTACGCGATGCTCAATGCAGATGGATCTGTTCGCATTGGTCGGGTCTGTCCCGATATTCCCGGGAATCAGCTTATTGTCGATATTTGTCATACCTCCTGGGGTGAGAGTCCAACCTGTGTTCTTGCTGAGGATGGAACATGGCTTGGACGGATCATTTCTGATAGAAGCAGGAGGCATCAGACAATCGATTGGGATAGTTCTGGTATTGACTCTTTTATTATCTCTCAGACCTGCGCGATCTTTGATGGCTCGGGAAAGAAAACCGCAGTATTCGATATCCCTTGGAACGGCAGGAAGATCATCATACAGTCATACAAAGGTGATATGACCGGCGATGGCATTCCCGATCTGATTTTCCACACAGTTCCGGCTAAAGAGGTCTATATTTTCAAGAACGAAAAGGGTGGAAAAGTACCCGGCATTCACCTCGGCACAAAAAAGAATTTCACGCCGTAGAAGGCGCAGCCCGAAGGCGGGTGCGCCTCTGCGCGAGATTAAAACGCAAAAGAAGAAGGCATTTACTACCATCCCGCTCAAAATTTAAGAGTTGGCAGTTCTATATAATTGGCTTTAGTGGCTCTCTCTCATCATCATGATATTAATCCAAAAGTATCAGATAATGTAGTGTCGGCTCTCAGAGCCGAAAGGAGCGAAGCGGCTCTCTCCTTGGAATTGACATTACGCCTAACGGCTTCATTGCTCCACCTTTGGCACAGTCCTTCTCGCAAGCTTGATTCGGGAGTTCTTTGCCGTGCCACGGCGAAGCCGGAGGCGAAGACGGGTTGTATATTCAAAATATTATGCATCAATGATTTGAGAAACAGGTTCCCCAACTTCTTGCTTTTTACGGCAGGAGTTGAGATGATAGCGTTTAACTTACAATGGAAAATGGGTGGACATGAAAGCTGTTGTTAAGATAATCATATGGTATTGCTCGGTGTTGTGTTTGATTCAGGTCTCTTTGGGTGTGGGAGCCTCCGTTGTTAAAGACGGTGATGCACTGCTCTCCTTTACTACCGGCGGACACACGGTCTATCATCTGCAATGTGCTGACATCGGAGCCAATGTAACGGCCATTGTCGGGGCATGTTATGATGGCGCAGTGGTTTGTTATACATCGGCCGGTGAGCGGGTATGGATTAATGAGAAGAACGACGGGTTTCCATTGGATCTCGCAACAGCCGATATTGATAATGACGGATTGGACGAGGCGCTGATTGCTTATGCTGATGGAAAACTTGTGGCAATCGATCATGACGGCAAATTGCTTTGGACATTCGAGCGACCTGCTCCGTTGATTCAGGTTTGTGTTGTTAATGATCCGAAAACGGGACCTGTTATTTTAACCGGCGGGGCCGAAAAAATACTGTTTGCCCTTACAGCCAAGGGGGTGCTTCGTGGCTCGCATCAGTTTGAATATCTGGTGCGTCATATCCGAGCGGGCAACATTCGTGGCGATGGTCGCCAATATGCTGCGGTTGTGATTAATAAGAATGATAAGAGTCGGTGCATTCTGCATCTCATTGACCCTGTTAACTTGAAGCCGGTTTGGGAAAAACCGACCAATCTGACAACCCGTAACCCAACGACGGGAACAAAAATTGAGGTGGAGTGGCTTGGAAACCGGGCGCCTGTCTACAGTATGCTAATTGCCGATCTTGATGGTGACGGCCGTGATGAGATTGCATTAACCAGCGGGTTCGACAAGCTGGGTGTGTACAATGTCTACAACGGAGATGGCAAAAAAATCAGTCAATCAGAAAAAGCGCCCTCTCGTCGCAGTGCCTACCGAATGAACCTGATTGCTCATGGACGCACCGGGGAGGGTGAGCGTGTGGTTGGCATTTTCGGGAATGAGCTTTTGGTGTATCGCTTTGATGGTAAAGTGGAGCACTCGGCAGAGGGACCTTATGCTTTTACCTCTCTTGCCTTTGATGATAAGAGCTCCATCTGCTATCTCGGCAGCAGTGTCGCTGGTGGAGACGGTATTCATCTGCTGCATCTGGATGATCCCGGCTGGAAGAAGGCATACCGCGAAATTAAGGGCGTTGGCCGCATCACCGAGGTGCAATCAAATCTGGAGAAGTTGGCACAGCAGGTGGCTGCCTTCAAACGTCCCGCGTATCAGAAGGCTCCCCGCGCAACACGCGTGATCACCGGCCGGGATTACGATGAGATCAGAAAACTGTTTCTAGCTGACGCTGATTACGCCAATGTTAAGTTTTCTCTCTTTACCCTGTTTACTGAAGATTTCGATCGCAGTACGCTTGAGGGCATCTGGAAGAAAAAACGTGAGAGTCGGCATAAGTATAATTTCACAGCTAAAGAGATCATCGGTTATTGTGCCGAGCGCGAGAAACGGAAAGAGCCATTTTCTGTATGGGCTGGGCATGGGAATGATCCATTTTATATGCAGTTGAGCACAATCGAGGGAATGATCAAAGTAGCGCCGACAATGCTGAAGGCGCTGGTTTTTTCAGAGATGGAACGTACCGATGAGGACATGGCCTATGCCGTTCAGCAGCATATTCTGCCTATTGCCGATATGTGCCGCAAGCAGAGGACAACTAAAATTATTCTGCGCTGTAAGAACGTTTTCTGGAATGCGAGTTACCGGCTCAAGCTTTGGGGGCCCACCCTGCTGGGCGGTAAGTATAGCGATATATTTATTCCGAGTATGGAGGAGACCAACGGTCGTACGCAGGCGCTCAGTCTTTCCGGGAGAACGGGACTGTGGCTGGCCGGTTATTTTGATTATGTGTCAACGCGTGTGGTGACGGACAACGCCTGTTACTCCCGCCTGTGGGAATATGGTGCTCAGCAGACCCAGAGTCATCTGCTGCGTGCACTGGTGCTGGGTGCTTCGCTAGGCTCCGATACATTTCTGGTCAATATCTATCAGGGCGATCAGCGAGACCTGGCTCCATTCTACCGTATGATTGAAAAAGGGGTGATCGCCATACCAGATCCTGAAAGTCTTCTCTCCGTTAATGAGGTCTGTCTGGGGATGCGTCAGCCGTCCGGGAGATTTTTAGAGCATGGAAAAAATGGTCACAGCATCAGTTTTTATAAACCCAGAGAACCACCGGCGGTCTTTGACCGGATGGATTGCTACTGGGGAGGTGCTCCCACTGCGGATTATGATTTCTCACGATATGCTATGGGTAGCCAACGAAGGATGCTCAATTTTCTTCCACCCAATCCATATGGGATGATTGTGACGGTGCCAGAGGAAGCGGACCTTAAAGCGATTCCGCATTTGAGGACGATGCTGGAAACGGATGGAGAGGTATTTTATGATCAACAGGGAAAGGCTGTCTCTGCCCCTGCGTTTAAGCAACGGGCGGAGGAGGTTTTGCGCAAAGGAGCTTCGCGTCTGCCTGTGCTTGTGCGGGGGGAGGTTGCCTGGACGGTTGTGCGGATTGATTCAACCCATGTGCGGATTACGCTGATCGACTCAGGTTATATCGATCCTGCTGACCGTGATGCAGAGATCGTTCTGCAGCACATCAAAGGGGTGGGCTGTACAGATATCCTCAGAAGAGAGGCGTTGCCTCTGAACGGAAATATTGTCCGACTGACTGTGCCGGCGGGTTCGTTGCGGGTGGTTGATATTGCCCATTATTAAGCCTGACGCAACAGAGCCACAACAAACTTTGATTGGCAGCGTTTTTCATAAATTCTCCAGCGGGTTTTTTAAAAGATGTATAACCCAGAAAATACGTGGATGAAACTTTCCTGTTCAGGAATGCAGCGGGGGCCGCCGCCGACCTGTGGCTTCAGCCATTAAAGTATCTGTAAAAAAAGTTCATTATTGATTGAGTCGCGTGGATGCAGTTTGGCGGGCCTCCTCAATCACATCTTTGGCGTTGAAGGCTGCTGGATGGTGCTCAAGTTCATCACATTTATTCAGAAGCAACTTTAAGGTTTCGTGGGAAGCGGCAGGATGGCGGCTGACATCCCTGAGTATGTATTTTCCGATTAATGGATGAGATACATCTTCAATGATTCGATGCAATATTGTCGGAGGTGTTGCGGGATTCGCTGAAAGCGCTGCATCGAATTCCGGATCGGCAAGAGAAATAGCCGCCATCAGCTCAATCGTCAGGGCACTGATGGATGGATTATCGGCGATGACACGATTGACCTGCTTGAATCCCCTCTTCGCAATGCGATCCAGAGTTTCCGGAGTCGTCGCAGAGTGACGTGCCACAGCCATCTCATTGTCAAGTGCATCGTATCCTGCGATATATGCTAACCCCACACCTGCGTCGATCAGGCATAGGATTTTATCATAGTGATTAGGAGTGCCAGGATTCTGTAAAAAACGCCGTATCAGAGGATCACAATTTTGGTAATGATAATGCGTTTTAAGGATTTCAGCTTTTACAGGCCAGCCATCCCCAAACAATGCTCTATCGAATACAACTGCTCCTGAATTAAATGTCTTTAATCTGCGGAGATCTATAGGCAGCATGATAGTGTCAGCAACAATGGATATCGGAACCTCGATAACCAGGCTGTAAATATAACCAACCGCCAGCGTGGATATTTCCATTGCCAGTTGCTCTGTAATATCATCAGGAAGAATCCATCCAGAGCTTTTGCTTTTCGGCAGCCTTTGCACCCAATGCGTAGCCACTTTTCCATGGAATGCATAGCGTGTCGCCGGATATATATGCGGATAATGATCTTCAGGTTCTTGATGACACTAATACAACCTGGATGAATATCGCAACCAATCTTTCAGCTGATATCTGGTATCACTTCTGGGCTGTTATTGACAACCCCGCTGCCAGCTGGAATGTTTATATCAGAGGTGGCGTTTATACGAACCAGACTCAACTCGGTTTTGATGATGGCATGGGCGGGCAGGATACGAGTTTCATCTTCCGTAGTCAGAGAGACGATACCCATTTGATCAACCTCATGACACGGGGCAATGGTGCCAATGCAGCAACGGATTCTGCCTGGCTGGATGATATCTATATTGACCTGAGGGCAGGGAATCTCAATGACCCCTTGGGGCTACCCAGCGGTATGGTTATTATCATTTATTAACCCCGGGTTCTCATCTCGCCCCCATAAAAAAAACGACCTATGCAAGCACAGGTCGTAGTAAAATGGCGGAGGGGGGCGGATTCGAACCCCCGGTACCTTGCGGCACGCCGGTTTTCAAGACCGGTTCATTCAACCACTCTGACACCCCTCCGTAAAGTGATCCACATTATAGAGGATTCATACCCCATATTTCAAGCCGTCTTTGATAAAAGTTTGAAAAAACGTGCAAAAACCATTTGAGATGATAATTTTATGCTGAAAGCTACATGCATAATCGGCCCGGTCTTTGCAGATATTGGCTGTTTCTGTTTCTGCTGGCCAATGTTATAATTATTTCTTGTGAAAAAGGAATGTTAAAGATGAATAGATCTTATGTAATGTCGGTGATTGTTTTTATGGGTTGTATTTACGCCTGGGGTGCCAGACAACCGGTTGACTATGTGAATCCGATTATCGGAGCAATTACCTATGGCGAGAAGAGTAAGGATGCGCATGGTTTCGGTAAAACTTTCCCTGGAACAGCTACGCCCTTTGGTTTGGTGCAGCTGAGCCCTGATACAATCACCGGTGGGGATAATGGACCGGGTTACTCCTATGCACACAAAACCATTGAGGGATTCAGCTTTACCCATATGAGCGGCATTGGCTGGTATGGGGATATGGGCAATTTTCTGGTGATGTCGACGACCGGTAAGCTGAAAACGTCCCGGGGCTCCCCGAAGAATCCTGAAGCTGGCTATCGCTCCCGCTTCTCGCATGATACGGAAGAGGTTAAAGCCGGTTACTATGCTGTCACCCTGGATGATTATAATATACGAACTGAGCTGACCTGCGCTCCGCGTGCCGGAATCATTCGTTTTACATTTCCTGAAAACAAGCACTCGCGTATTCAGATTGACCTTTCGCGTCGGGTTGGAGGCACCTCCACTGAGCAGTATGTCAAGGTCGAGGACGATCATACCATCAGCGGCTGGATGAAGTGCCCTCCCGAGGGTGGCGGATGGGGCAATGGCAACGGTCACGCCGATTATACCGTCTACTTCTATTGTCAGTTCAGTAAACCATTAAAAAAGTATGGTGTCTGGAGTGCGGACATTCCTGATGACTGGAAACGTCAACGTAAAGAGATTGAGAGCGACAAGTATCAGCAGGTTGTTGCTGATGCAAAGGTGACCTATGGTGTAAAAGAACTGCAGGGTAAACATCTGGGCTTTTTCTCTGAGTTTGAAACAAAGAAGGGTGAGCAGGTGCTGCTGAAAAGCGGTATTTCCTATGTCAGTGTGGAGGGTGTAAAGGCCAATCTGCAGGCCGATATTGCACACTGGGATTTTGACAAGGTCTATGCGGATAACCGCACACTTTGGTCAAAGGCATTCGGCAATGTTAAAGTTGAGGGTGGTAGCGAGGATGACAAGATTAAATTCTACACAGCGCTCTATCACACCATGATTGATCCACGCAGTTACTCGGATGTGAATGGCGAGTATATCGGAGCAGATGGAAAGGTGCACAAGACCTCCGGTTTTACCTATCGCACTCTATTCAGCGGCTGGGATGTCTTTCGCTCTCAGTTTCCTCTGCAGACTATCATCAACCCGGATATGGTTAACGATGAGATCAACTCCCTGATGCAGATGGCTGAGCTGAGTGGCAAGGGGTACTTGCCTCGCTGGGAGGTTGTGAATGCCTATTCCGGTTGTATGCTGGGAAATCCGGCCGTCTCGGTGATAGTGGATGCCTATGAAAAGGGAATCCGTAACTATGACATAGATAAGGCCTTTGGGTATTGCAGGAACAGCGTTGATAAATTCGGTAATGGGGAGAGGGGCTTTACTCCCGGCAGCATGTCGCAGACGTTGGAATATGCCTATAATGACTGGTGTCTGGGACGATTTGCAGAGAGCCTCGGGCAATCGGATATTACCAAGGAGTATTATGCCAAGAGCAAGGCCTATAGGAATATCTGGGATAAGGATGTTAAATGGTTTCATACCAAGGATAGTAAGGGCAACTGGACGCCATGGAAGGGGAAAACAGCTCATGGACAGGGATGCACCGAATCGAATCCCTTTCAACAGGGATGGTTTGTACCGCATGACATACCCGGTATGATGGATCTTATGGGACACGATTTTTTCCAGCAGGAGCTGGTAGCTTTCTTTGATAAAACGCCCGATGATTTTACGTGGAACGACTACTATAATCACGCCAATGAGCCGGTGCATCATGTGCCCTTTCTCTTCAATGAGGCAGGGATGCCGTGGCTGACGCAGAAATGGACGCGCAAAATTTGTGCAAATGCCTATGGAACGGATGTGTTCGGCATCTGCGGTAACGAGGATGTGGGGCAGATGTCAGCATGGTATGTGCTGGCCGCAATGGGTATTCATCCCATCTGCCCCGGTGACGGAAAATACCAGATAACCAGCCCTGTTTTTTCAAAGGTAACCATTGGGCTTGATCCGAAATACTACAAGGGTGGAACCTTTACAGTGATTGCTAAGAACAACTCAGAGAAGAATGTTTATATTCAGTCAGCTAAGCTGAATGGTAAGGAGTTTAACCGGTCGTGGATAGGCCATGATGAGATTGCGGCAGGTGGAACGCTGGAACTTATAATGGGGCCGCAACCGGTTAGAAATTGGGGAGTTGGTCCGTCTTCATGCTTCGCAACTACGCCGTGACATAAGGGAGCTGAAGGGGTTAGGGTATAACCGCGAAAAGGCTCAGAAATGTCACCCTTTCAGGGTGAAATAAGTGTGACCCTTTCTACTTAATGCTGAAATCCGAATAGTTTTATCTCTTTAAAGAGGCATGAATATATTTCAAGTCAGATGAATTATTTATGTGTAGCACTCAAAATAGATTTCGTGGTTGAGGTGAGAGTGTTATATGAAGGAAATTATTGTGTGGCTTAAAGTAAAACAGTTAGTCGTTTATAGATATATTCTTTTAATGCTGTTCTTAATGGTTCCGTTTGTAACTTTTGGAACGGATTTATACATCTCTGAATTTGTGGCTAAAAATGCATCAACTCTGGTTAATGAGTTTGATGAGGCGGAAGACTGGATTGAAATTTATAATGATTCTGCTCAATCCGTTAATCTTGCCGGCTGGTATATGACGGACTCTGCCTCGCAGCTCACAAAGTGGACCTTCCCTTCTGTTTCCCGATCAGAAAACTGATATATCTTATGGCCTCTACTTTACCGGCAATGGAAGTGAATTGACTCTTTCGCCTTCTCAGGCTGCCTGCAAATACCTTGTGCCTACTGTGAATATTGGCACGAACTGGCATGCTGCCGTATTTGATGACAGTGGCTGGACGGATGGATTGACCGGGATCGGGTATGATACCCGTAGTGATTATGATGATTATATCAACACGGATGTTGAAGCGCTGATGAATAACAATATTATGAACTCGGCTTATATACGTATACCCTTTAACGTGGATGATCCCGAGGCACTGGCGGACTTTTCGGTTAAAATGCGTTATGAGGATGGAGTCGCGGTCTGGCTGAATGGCGTTCTGATTGCGGAGGATAACCTTCCTGTTGGGGTCACCGGTGAAACCCTGACCTGGGATGCCATGGTCCCCTCTATCCGGTCTGATGGACTGGCCGTTGTTATGACAGAGATATTCTCCAGCACAAATGTGTCGAATTATCTTGTTGCAGGGATAAATTTTCTGGCAATCCATGGAATCAATGAAGGTCCGGGCAGCTCTGATTTTCTGATGCAGGCCCAGATCACAGGAAACCTTCTCGGTGTGTTCAACCTGGTTGAAGAGCGCTATTTTGCCACACCTACTCCAGGTGCGGTAAACTCCGGTAGTGCCATTGACTTTGTGGAGGATACCAAGTTCAGTGTTGACCGCGGTTTTTACACAAACGCCTTTGCCTTAACGATCTCTACAGATACAGAAGATGCAGAGATTCGTTATACACTTGATGGAAGTACCCCCTCTGCTGTGACCGGTGAGGTTTATGCGGGACCATTAACCATATCAAAAATGAGCATCGTGCGTGCCGCGGCTTTCCGTGCCGGCTGGCAGGCTTCGGATGTGGATACGCAGACATATATTTTCCCCGCCGATGTGCTAGAGCAGCCTGTTCTGCCGACAGGATGGCCAACAGAATGGACCGGGGGGTACTCGGATTATGAGATGAATCCGGATATTGTGGATTCTCCCGCTTATTCCAATCAGTTTCCGGAGGTGCTTACTCGCATACCCTCTCTGTCGATAGTGACCGATCAGCAGAATCTCTTCGGCGCTTCGGGGATATATGATAACTCATTGCAGGAGGGAGTTGCCTGGGAGAGAGTTGCATCGGTTGAGCTGATTAACCCGGATGGAGCTAAGGGTTTTCAGGTTAACTGCGGGCTGCGGATGCAGGGCGGGGCGAGCCGTAACCCCAGCAGCTCCCCCAAGCACTCGTTCCGCCTCCTTTTCAAGGATGTCTATGGGCCATCCAAACTCAGTTATGACCTTTTTGATGACAGCCCCGTCGATGAATTTGATACCATCATTCTGCGTGCAGGTTACAACCTTTCCTGGATTCATAGGGATGCCAATCAGCGCGCTTCAGCTCAATATGCACGCGATCTTTTTGCTCGAAGGGTTCAGTCATCAATGGGCCATGCCGCTTCGCATGGTCGCATGGTGCATCTCTATGTTAACGGACTTTACTGGGGACTCTATAATCCGAGTGAGCGTCCCACGGCTGACTTTGCATCCTCGCACCTTGGTGGTAGCAAGGATGACTGGGATACCAACAACTCCGGCGAGTTCAAGGATGGAGACAGCATTGCATGGAATGAAATGTTTGCCATTGCGAATGCCGGACTTACCAACCTGGTGAGCTATGAGAGCTTCATGCAGTATTGCGATGTCGTCAACCTTGCCGACTATATGATTCTCAACCACTATATAGGCAATCTCGATTGGGATCACCATAACTTCTATGCCGGTCGTCGACGAAGAACCGGTGAGGGTTATAAGTTTTTCTGCTGGGATAGCGAAAACAGCTTTCGCAGTACGGGCAGTAACAGGGTCGGACTTGATAATGCCAATAAACCTACACGGCTCTTCACAAAAGCACGTGAAAATTCGGAGTTTAAGTTGCTGGTTGCCGATCGCTTGCACAGACATTTCTTTAATGACGGGGTCCTGACAACAACTGGTGCGACTGCGTTATGGCAGGAGATCAGTGATTTAAACGATACTATTGTTGTAGCAGAATCAGCTCGCTGGGGTGACTACCGCGGTGCGTACACCTTGAACGATCACTATCTGCCACAGCAAAGCTGGATTATGAATACATACTTTCCCGTCAGAACGGCAACTGTTTTGTCTCAGTATACGGCTTTGGGGCTCTATCCGTCTCTGGCCGCTCCTGAGTTCAATGTCCATGGAGGGATGTTTACTAACAGTATGATGATTGCGCTGAGCGGATCCGCCTCAGTATATTATACATTGGATGGCAGTGATCCTCGTGAATTCGGAACGGGCAGCGCGGTTGGAACATTGCTCGCCGGTTTCATAACCCTTGAACACTCAACACGTGTTAAGGCACGCTGTTATGATGGCTCAACCTGGAGTGCTTTAACAGAGGCCGACTTTTATGACCTCTCGCCCTCGCCTCTGCGCATCACTGAAATTATGCATTCCCCCCGCACTCCGGACAGCAATGAAATGCTGGTGAGCGATGATTCCTCGGACTATAAGTTTATTGAAATCTGTAATCCTGCGCCCGCTGCCGCATTGCTTTGGAGCATGAACGAAGGAGATCTGGTTGAAAGCTGGAGGGTTAACGGTGATGTGAGTTATACCTTCCCTGATTATGCTGTGTTGCCTGCCGGGGTGCGTGTTTTAATTCTTCCATTTGATCCTTTGGACACGCAGCTGAAAAGCGCTTTTGTCTCCCGCTATAACCTCGCTCCATCCGTGGCTCTGTTCGGTCCGTACGACGGCAAGCTCTCGAATCAGGGGGGACGTCTCACCCTCGAAAAACCGCAGGCACCTGATGCGGTGGATGAGGATCTATCCTGGATAATTGTTGATGAACTCAATTTCTATGATGATGCCCCCTGGACAGTTCCTCCAGATGGCCTGGGCTATGCCCTTCATCGTGTTGAGTTCGGTGCCGCGGCTGCAGACCCCGCTTCATGGCTGGACGGAGTGCCGTCACCGGGGATGGCGTCTATATCGCAACCTGATCTTCGGATTAATTCATTCGGTTGGTCCTCTGGCTGTTGCCTGCTGTTTTTTGATCTTCTTCCCGATATTGAGTATATGCTTGAGAGCAAAACAAATCTCCTTCAGAACAAGTGGCTGCCGCGCGCATCACTGATGAAACAGAGTGAGTATCTCTCGCCTATTGACCCAGCATCGCAAGCGGAGTTCTATCGCCTGCAGCGTAAATAAAGGTTCAATCTCTAAGGCAATGCCGCTCACAGAGCGGCCGCTACATCAGTAAGTCAAAAAACAGAGGAAGCGTCCCTTTATGCATATAATCCTGCTCTCCTCTGGACTGACGTATGTATAATCGTGTATATTAATAGCTCAGATGGATCTGTAAATCTCATTTGCAGTAAATTATAATAACTATAAAAAGGGCTACCCAGTATGTTACGTAAACTTTTAATTTTAACTACTCTTCTTTTTCTCTTTGATGTCTCTGTGGCTCAGAGCGAAACCGGAAAACCGATTGTCCATGGTCGTGAAGGAACAGAGTGGATTGTGCACTACTCTTATAATGCTACCAGCACTGACCTTCCACGTGTTCTGCTGATTGGTGACTCTATCTGTAATCAGTACCAGAAACAGGTCTGCAAAGAGTTGGCCGGCAGTGCCTATGTCACTTTTTTTGCTACATCAAAGTGTCTTTGTGATGCCAGTTATCTGCGTACTCTTGCCTTCTTTCTTGATGAGTATGACTATGCCGTGGTCCATTTTAATAATGGTCTGCACAGTCTTTCAAGTAATCGTAAAGATTGGGAAACACGTCTCCGGGCCTCAATCAGACTCATTCAGAAAAAAAGCAAAGACTCGAAAATTATCTGGGCTAGCTCTACTCCGCTGAAAAAGCCTGAGCTGACAGAGAAGGCCAAAGAACTTAACACTATTGCCGCACGGGTCATGAAAGAGGAGGGCATTCCAACCAATGACCTTTTTGCTTTGATGGATCCACTGGATCGCGATAAATTCTGGCGTGACACTTATCATTACAAAGGTGATGGCATGAGAATGTTGGCCGCCGCTGTTACAAAGAGTGTTCAGAATGCCTTGGGGTTGAAGAAAGCAACAGAAGATCAGGCGGCCGCCGCATTGAAGGCCGCGCAGTCAGAGACGGGCCCGGATGGCAAGGTCAAGGTGCCGGCGGCTAAGTAGTCGGCGATTTCAGCCCTACAGAACTGTAGTCGAGATCTATGAATTGCTGTAGGCCCGGTGCCCTCACCGGGCGTTGGGTGCACCGGGTGGGGCACCCGGCCTACAGTTGCGCAATCATTTGGTATGAGCGCAGTTTCTTGTCGATCCTGGAGCTTAATTCTGATTACATTTTATTTCATGTGAGGATATTGTTAATGAAGCGTTTGTCTGTTTGTATTGTAGTTCTCTGTATGATCATGTTTGCAGGTCCAGGATGCCGGATTTCGCCTCCGGCTCCCACTCAGGCGGAGCTTGCGGCTGAGGCGATCTGTGCCGCATGGCCGGATGCCGTTAAACAGGCCATGGAATTTGAGGGTGAGGGTTCCTGGCGGGGCGGTTCTGTGGTGGCAGCTCCCAGGGTTTCCGGTGCGGGGGCGATGAAATGGGAGAAGCATGCCAGTAACGGCCGCCTGGATTGTAAACATGCGCCGAAAGACCTTTCCGCTTTTAATACCATGTCGTTCCAACTCCATTCCTCCCATGCAAACGGAGGGACATTTGTGATTGTCATGGAGTCTAACTGCGAGAAGGGCGTTTTCTCCTACTACAGCAAAAAGGTGGTGGTGGACTGGATAGGGTGGAAGCAGTTAAGCTTTCGCCTCAACAGCTTTGGACGAACCCGGAGACCGGCCGGCTGGAACAGAATCACCAGGATGCGTTTCAGTGCGGGGGGATGGAATCAGGAACCGACCGATGTGCCGGTATGGGTTTTCGACGATCTTCGATTTTCCTTTGACCCAGTGTCTTATCGTCCCGGCGTTGACATTCACAAGTATGTGGATGAACCCGAAATGGGAGCTTTCGGCAAAAAGTTGAAAAAAGATCATCCTCGTCTTGTTCTGCTGGACAAGGACCTTCCCCGTGTTCGGGAGTTCATTTCCACACCGTTGGGTAAGAAGTGGTATGAGGCCACTGAAAAAACCGCCGAGAAACTTTATGCCCTGCCGGTTCGCAAACACGAGCTGCCTGATGGCCGGCGCCTGCTTCCCATCTCCCGTGACGTCCTTAACCGTATGTGCTGTTGGGGCTTTATGTACCGTGTGGAGCGAGACCGCAAGTGGCTGGACCGCGCCTGGAAGGAGATGGAATCGGTTGTGAATTACCCGGATTGGAATCCTGATCACTATCTCGACACCGCTGAGATGATGCATGCGATGGCCATTGGCTATGACTGGTTTTACAACGACTTATCCGAGGCTCAGCGCACTATCATCCGCGAGGGAATCTGGAAACACGGACTTCGGCTCTCTTACGCCGCCTACATGGGACTTGATGCCGAGGGCATGCAAAACTGGATCCGCGTGACTAATAACTGGAACTTTGTCTGTAACGGCGGCTCATCTTTGGCGGCGATGGCCCTGTTTGAGGATGACCCGCAAAAATGCGCGGCCATTCTGCATGCCGCTTTCCAGTATATCCAGATCCCGATCGAACATTTCGAACCAGACGGTGCCTGGTGGGAGGGAACCTCTTACTGGGGCTATTCCATGCGATATTTGCTGTCCTATATGCGTGGACTGGAGACAGCATTCGGCACCGACTTCGGTTTTATAAAAGCTCTGCGTAATACCGGCTTCTCGCATACCGGCGACTTTCCCATATATCTGAGCAGTCCGAGCAACGGAATCTTCAATTTTGCCGATTCCGGTTCCGGCAGGGGGGCATACAAGCACTGGGGTCTGCTCTACCTGGCCGCACGCTTCGAAAATCCCCTCTACCTCCACTTCGAGGAGAAGAACGCAACCGGCAGCGTGAACGACATCATCTATCACGAGCCTTTTACTAGCTTTCTGGCTATTCAGGATGTGCCATTGGACAAGTATTTCCGCAAAACCGAAGTGGCCACCATGCGTAGCTCATGGACAGATCCTGATGCGCTTTTCGCTGGTATCAAGTGCGGTCGCAACGGAATCGCACATGCCCACCAGGACCTGGGCAGTTTCGCCTTCTACGGGTTGGGCGAAAAGTGGGCAATGGATTCAGGCACCGAGTCGCAGACCTACCAGAGTCACCGTCACCATATTCCCCGCCATCACTTCTACCGTGTTCGAGAGGAAGGCCACAACACACTTGTGTTCAATCCTACCGACAAGTATTCACAATATGGTAAAGGTAAATCGGAGATTGTGCGCTTCGAATCAACTCTGGACGAAGCCTTTGCGGTTGCCGACCTCAGCAATGCATACCGGGATCACGGAGTTTCTGTTATCCGCGGCTATCGTTTTCTGGATCAGCGGCGTTCTTTCCTTGTGCAGGATGAGATAAGCTCCGACAAGACCAACGACCTCTGGTGGTTTGCTCATTCCAACAAGGGTAATGCATTCTCTCTGGATGCATCAGGGCGTGTGGCCAAGCTGCAGCGGCGTAACAAAACCTGTTATGTGAAGCTTCTTTCTCCTTCCTCAGCTAAATTTACCGTCATGGATGCCGAACCATTGCCTACCTCACCCAACCCGGATATTCAGAGTTCCAGCAAGGGTTTGAAGAAACTCGCAATACACATTCCGGCTGCAAAGAATGTTACTATTGCCGTCCTCTTTACGCCGGTCTATGACTTTGAAGAAGAGCCGTCCATGATAGCCAGTGTAACGCCTATAGACTCCTGGAAGCTTCCCGCAGCAACTGGCCCGACATGCAAGTCGATCACTGTCGGAGGTGAACTTCTCGACGGGTTTTCTCCTGCAGTTTATACGTACAGCGTCACCCTTCCCAATGACACCAAGCAACTTCCCGCTGTTGTGGCCTCTCCTTCTCGCGGAGTAACACTTGATCCTGTGGTTATGCCTCAGAGTTTTCCGGGAACGGCCCGACTGGTCGCTCATGCCGGCGAAAAAACGGCCGTTTATACAATCCGTTTTCTGCCTGCATCGGTTAAACGCTGATTGGACAATGAGAAAATGAAAACTATGATTAAAATTGGATGGATTTCAGGGCTTGCAGTAGGCATCCTGCTGGTGGGTTCCGGTTGTCGGCATGAGGGCTGGCACATTGGTGAAGAGAAGCGTTTGGATGCCTTTCGCGGTAAGGAGGTTGCTCCACCCGGGGAGTTTGTTCGGGAATGGCAGTTCTCTGAGGGTATTGGAAAATGGGTGCCTCGGGGCAAAGGAATCACACTCTCTCATGATCCCGATGGGGGACATGACGAAAAGGGTTGTCTGCGTGTGTCGGGCCGTCAGGAAAATGGCTACAATTACGTATGGTCACCACGATTTAAGGTTGAACCCGGAACCTCCTACCGCGCCAGCATGTGGCTGCGTGTTGAGAGAACACTCGAAAACAATCCGCCGACATTTTTCTTTAAGGTCGAGATGGCGGGAAAAGGTCAGAAAAACTATAGCCGTAGGGCCAGCAATCCGGTCCCTGCTGACAAAGTTGGGAAATGGCAGAAGATGGTTGTGTATTTCAGTGTTCCCGATGAGGGACTCCTGAACATTGCCTTTGCTTTGGAAAAGGGGAGTACCGCTTTGCGCACATTGGATGTCTCAATCGATGATGTTCTTCTCGAGCGGATTTCTGACAACTGGGATGAAGATGTCTGGCAGGATGCTGTTCTGAGTGGTCCCATCACCCGAGAGCTTCGTGGAGTCCACCCCCGTCTCTACATCAATCAGGCAAGATTGGACTATCTCCGTAAAGCGGTTCACACAGATCATCGATGGAAGACGGCCATGGACTCGCTGATTGCGTTGGCCGATGCCGGCATGCGTAGTGGTCCTCCTGATTACGCTAAGCTTGCTGAGCGTGGCGGCGAACTGGATGGCAAGGCTCATGAGCAGCTCTGGCAGCGGGGTGTTGGTAACCGCATCCCTCATTTGGCTCTGGCCTATCTTCTGACCGGAGAGAAGAAGTACCTCGATTCAGCTAAGGATTGGGTGTTTGTATCCCTGGACTACCCGACATGGGGCATTGGAAAGATGGACGGTCTGGATCTTGCGGCAGGTCACCAGCTTGCCGGTATCGGCTTGGCCTATGACTGGCTCTACCACGACCTGACCGAGGCCGAGCGCGCAACCATTCGTGAGAAGGTTGTCCCTCGTGCAAACCGGCTTGCCCGGAAGGGAGCCTATGAAGGCAATGCCTGGTGGAAGAGTGCTTACATGCAGAATCATCAATGGGTGAGTCTGGCCGGCATGACGACAACCGCATTTGCCTTGGCGGATGAGGTTCCTGAGGCAGCTTCATGGATTGCCGTAGCCCATGAAAAGTTTGTGCGCACACTCGAAATTGTCGGCGACGACGGTGCCAGCCATGAGGGCTACGGATACTGGGAGTATGGCGCGGAATATATCATGCGCTATATGGAGATGGCTCGGGCCTGTCTTGGAATTGACCTCTATTATGACAGTGATGGACGCCCCCATCCCTGGCTCTCAAACAATGTCGCATATGCCCTGCACCTCGCATTGCCGCAGGAGATGTGGACGAAACGAAGCAGTGTTGTTGATATAGGCGATAGTCCCCGCTATCACTGGTATGGTCCCAGCTACCTTCTGCGTAATCTCGCACGCCGCTATCCTGAATCGCCTTGGCAGAAAACTGCCCAGTGGCAGGCGGATGCATACGTGAAAGCGGGTTGCGATGCAACCAGTCCAGGCCACTACCTGAACTTTGCCTGGTATGATCCGGAAATTCCCGTTCGGTCTCCAGCCGAAGATCAACTACCGCTGGTTCACCATTTTAAGGATATAGATATTGCATCGGCACGGACTTCATGGGAGGGCTCTGCCTCCCATCTGGTGGTTAAGTGCGGGCCGCCTCTGGGCCACAAGCATGAGCATACAGAGCGTAGCTATGGCGCTGGGCATGTGCATCCGGACGCTGGACACTTTGTCTGGTCTGCCAACGGAAAGATTTTGCTGCGCGACTCCGGTTATACAAAACCGAAAGCCACGGGCAACCACAGCACTGTGCTGATCGATGGCAGGGGACAGAAGGGAGAGGGACGGACGTGGTTTGATTTCAGTCCCTGGCTGAAGGAACGCCGATCACCGCGTATCCGCAGTGTCGAAGAGAAGGATGGCGAAGTTCTGATTGACTGCGATGTTGCACCCGCATATCCCGTTGAACTTGGGCTGATCATGTTCGACCGCCAGTTTTCTTTTAGCGAGAGCTGCGGTGTAACCGTCAACGACAACCTTGCTACGGCAGCACCCGCACAGTATGAGTGGCGCTTTCAGGTGGAGGGAACGCTGGAACAGCAAGGTGACAGCTGGCTGATTTGCAATGGGGATGTGACCGCCCGGATTGATATTCATGCTTCTGTTTCCATTACGGTGGATGCAGCCATGTTGCCGATCAAGGGCAAAGATCCCTATCTCCGAGTCCGTACCCGGGACAAGGTGAAAGCCGCCCAGCTTACAACGAAGTTTACAGCAGAAGCTGGAGTGATGGCGTCCCTCCAGTAAAACATATTTGCACCGGACAGTTCTTGGGGCTACACCAGGGGGCTACACCAGGGTCAAACCGAAAAATAGAATATAGCGGTTTCCGTGCGGTTTAATTATGCCGGATTTGGATGACTTCAAGAGTTGTTGAAAAAGCCCATAAATGTTAAAATATATACAAATTTAACGGTGAGAATATGGCGAAACTTATTAATAGCAATCAATACCTTGCAAAGGCAGAAACTTTGCACGCTACTGTTGTACGTCGTTCTGCTGAAACGAGTATATTCGAGGGGGCAAAGCTCTCTTCTAAGGCAGTTCAAAACTTGGCGCGTTCCAGCGCATCTTCGAAGAAACTTGCAAGAGGTTGCTGTTGCGACTGTGTCAAAATGTGATCTTATTGTCAGCTGGAATTTTAAACACATTGTACATTTTGATAAAATTACCAAGTACAATGCGGTTAATGCCTTACATGGATATGGCAAAATAGGAATTTTCTCTCCATTGGAGGTGATTGATTATGAAGATAAATGAGCCACAGTGTGTAATTTTAAAACGGCGTGGCGCCAAACATGTAAATGATTTATTGGCAGGAAAGAACTTAAAGGAAGAGTTAACTTTTTGGGTCGATTGCACTAAGAAATTGAAGAATACAGTGCAAAAAAACAAACAGTTGTATGCCATGCCGGAATCTGAACTTATGGCATGCCATGAAAAAGCCGATTAAGTGTATATGTGTATGGCGTCGGGCTCATCCAACAGAAAATAATGAATAGCAATTTTAGTTAATCTTTGACTAAAGCTACTTATGTCCGAAATCAAATAATGATGGAGTTGTATATTGCGCACCGCAACTTTAGGAAAAAACGCTGCGTGTTTTATGAGGATAATGAAAAGAAGAATCGTAGAATTTGGAACTATGAGTATTTGTTGTGGATGGCTAATCCGCGCCCAATGCCGTCTTTTATGCATATGCATAAACGGGGGCATGTTTTTTTGGTTCCGATTTCAATTTAATCATTTGTTCCAAATGCCTAATGGTCGAAGGAGCCAATAAAGTATCAGAACAAATGTCACACACTTGAGCCGGGACATCTTCAAACACAAGCACTCGAGATTTTTGTTTCACTGTATGGACAATAACTCGATCCTCGTAAGATCCAGGACAGCCTTGAATTGTACAGTTCATGTTTTCTTCCCTCTTTTAGCCGGGTTAATCCATTTTGGAGGCATAGGTTCATATACCGTTATTATAACTACAAGTTTCAGTGAAGTTGAACAAACAACATGTATATACCGACCTGCCCCATTTTGTCCGCAAACAAGGCAACAGGCCCCACGCTTATGATCTGGATAATTTTCAAGAACTTTTGCATTGCTCAAAGCACAAAGCACATCGTCAATAGAATAATCATCTTCCACCATTTCCTGGTGGGCATGCTCAGTCACTCTCACCGCATCAGCCTCTGCTTGATGACGCAATCTTGCTTCGATTATAACAGGATCATATATATTCAGATCAACCATCGGCCAGTATTATACTGGATTAACCTTGCGAATGCAAGAGAGTGCGGGAAAGCGGTCGTGGAGTTTTCAAAAGCGTAACAGGGTCGTGGTTGGACATTTGATTTAGTGAGGTTATTATTGCGTGTTCTGCTGCTAAACATTACCAATGCCGAAATGGTTGAAGGGGGAGAGAGCCGGGATACGCTCTCAGTCGAACATGTAATTATTTACAGTTGTTTTATATAGTCCTGTGCTTATTCCGCAATGTTGTTAATGAGTCTAAACCAGCGGAGCCGGAACCAAACTGAGCCTATGTGATATGCAAAATCTTTTCTCTCTTATAGAACAGTTGTGTGAAATGGTTTAGGATTCCAACTGATATCCGTTGGTTAACCTGCTCAATTCGTTCAGCCGTTTCAATTGCATATTCAGGGGTGATCAGTTCCCGTTTAGTTAACTCAATCATAAGCTCCAATCCCCAATAAACTGGGATGTTTTCCTGTTCGCATTTTGTATGCAGGGGTTTGTCGCTTGTCCAGATTGCCCATTGATTATCGCGGGCAATAACAAAACATAGTTTGTCGGGCTGTGATAGAGCTCCTCCTCTATAAGAGGCCTCCTGTATTTGGATGAGTGAACCATCAATAACTTCCATGCCAAGTGCTTCGGCCTGATCCTCTGATAAATCGTTAACTTCTTCAAGAATGGATCGAGGGATTTTAATGGCAAACAGGTGTTCGGCAACCAGCCGCAATACTTTCGTTCTTTCGACGGAAATGTAGTCGATCAGAACGTTTGCATCGCTGATTACTGCGGGCACACGATCTGTCTTGCTCATGAAACAACCCTCCAGGATCTTAGTCTGTT
>JAQIBS010000207.1 GCA_027858965.1 Kiritimatiellia bacterium | reverse complement strand
GGGGGGGGCTATCCCGATCGAGGATTTCTACTTTAGTAATTCTACAATCTTATCAAGCTTGAGTCGCTTCGCCACCTCAAGTGGTGTTTCTTTGTGGAAATTAACAAGTGTTGGATCTGCGCCATGATCGAGCAACAACTGGACGGCAGCGGGATTCTTGGAGGTGACCGCTGCATACAAAGGTGTAGCGTCTGTCATGAACATGGCGCTGCACAGACCCCACTGTCTGGTATTTATGTCTCCGCCGGACTGGATAGCCTTCTTTATTTTATCAACATCACCCTTGAGCGCAGACATGAAAAGTGTGGCATCCTGCGGAGACATCTTCCGTGGCTGGGGAAGCTGTGTCGTTGGTGCGGGTTTCGGCTCAGATGTGCAACCGACTAGGCACGCTATGCAAAGTGATGTAAGTATGTATCTCATCTTTTCCTCGAACGTTTAAATCACCTGTCAAAAAAGCGCGCTTTTTTGATCAGGTGCATTTACCTTGTTCGCTTTGTTATACAATTTCCAGGCGAAGTTGTTTCCCTAGCGCCTGTGCAAAATTTTCAAGAGTGGATAATTTGATATCTTCTGCATGATTTTCAATTCTGGAAATAGCTGTCTTTTTTGTTCGAAGTTTATCAGCAAGCTGTTCTTGTGTCAGTCCAACTTTCTCTCTTTCTCTTTTTAATAGTACACCAATTTTGAATTGTTGATAACCAACATCAAAATCTTTAGCAAACTCAGGATCTCTTGTTTTTCTGTCTTTAATATATTTTTGTAAATCGCTCATAATTTTCTCCGGAAATAGTCTTTTTTGCGCTCCTCAGCTAGTTCAATTGCCTGTTTGGGTGTTTTCTGGCTTTTCTTTTGAAATGCGTGGGATATAACGACAAGCTTTGATCCATCAAAAAAACAAAGAAGTCGAAATATGTTTGAGCCTGCGGCAACACGAATTTCCCAAAGATCATCAGTTTTAACCATTTTCTTGAAATATTTAGAAGAGAGCATTTCCATCTCTTCAACTATTTGTAATGTCCATGCAATTTTCTTTGCCTGCTTACCGTCAAGTTTATCGAGAAATCTCTGGATGGGCTTTTGCCCTTCCGCTGATTCATAAAATAGTATCTCTCTAAACATGGGAGAAGGTTAACATGCAGGTTAACATTATGCAAGTGTAATTATTTAATTAATTAGCGAACGCCCAGTTGAGCGCCTGGGCGTTCCCTCTGTCGGGCCGCGGTGCGGGACGACAGTGGGAAAGATTAGTTATCCAGACCTGAGGGGAGGAATCGAAGCGCCCCTCTGGGTATGGTGGATCTGCTAGTTAAGCTCTATTTTTCATTTTTCCACAAGTAGAGGACAAACAGAACATATGCAGGAACTGAAACACCTAATGAGATCAGGCTTTTGATCTTTTCATGCTTGCGGAGCAGTGCAAATTCTTCTGCTACTTTTTGTTTGTTTCCCTCTGAAGGAACACGACTAAATTCTGTTTGTGCTTGTAATCGCTCACCAAGACGATACCTCGGTCGACCAGGAGGGAAAAGTATGACAGAAACTAAACCCAGTGAGAGGAGACCAAGAATTGCGCCAACAACTGTTTTCGTTTTCATCTTTTTCTTTGCTTAACGATTAGATGAGGTTTCAAAGCGTCAGCTTTGATAACCTCCATCTATTTGTTGGCATATGTTATGCATCTTTTTTTGAGGTTTCTATAAAGAAGGAAAATAAATATTTTTGTAGCCGACTTACAGACATTACTTAATTTCTACATTAGGTAAGGCTGTTTTAAGTTCTTCCAATCCAGTTTCCGTCACCTTGGTTCCAACAAGAGAGAGTGTCTTAAGATTTGTTAATTTTTTTAGGTGAATCAATCCTTTGTCTGTCACCTGAGTGCCTGCTAAATCCAAATGCTGAAGACTCGTTATGTGCCTTAATTCGGCCAAGCCTGCGTTAGTCACGTGCGCAAAGCAAAGGTTGAGTGTCTGTAGAGATTCAAGTTCCTTGAGGTTCGCCAACCCGGCATCAGTGAGATACACCAATGGGGATGGGGGTATCCGCCTCTTCATATCGCCAAGATCAAGCGTCTGAAGTCCCTTCATCTCACAAAGGTTCATCAACCCTCCGTCTTCTGCGACGGTACTGCCGCGAAGACTAAGCGTCTGTAGGCTCGTCAGATTCTTCAGGTGTAATAATCCGGCTTCCGTTATGCTCGTGCGCTTCAAGTTAAGCGTTCTCAAGCTCTTCAAATCCTTTAGTTCCGCTATTCCGGCATCAGTTATTCGGGTATACGACAAATCCAGCGTTTGCAGGCTCTTCATATCCTTTAGGTATTTCAGCCCTGTGTCTGTCACTTGGGTGCCTTTAAGGATGAGCGTCTGCAGGTCTTTCATCCCTATCAGATGCGCCGATCCAGCATCCGTCACTTGGCCACACTGAAGATCAAGTACCCGCAACTCCCTCATCTCATTCAGACTTGCCAGGCCATTGTCCGTGATTTGGGTTTCCCTAAGGATGAGCGTCCGCAGTCCCATCATCTCCTTCAACTGAACCAGTCCGGCATCCGTTACTTGGGTAAAGGAAAGATTGAGCGTCTGCAGACCCCGCAACGCCTTCAGGTGTTCGATTCCGATGTCCGTTACCTTGGAGTGCACCAGAAAGAGTTCGCGCAGATACTGCTTGTCCTTCAATGCGGCGAGATCAGCATCGGTGGCTTCGGGGAGTCTCAAGGACATCTGGTGCATGGGTTTGGACCCCTCACGCATAAACTGCATTCCTTTCTCGTTCCCATTGGATGGAAAGGCCCCAAGATTGTTGGCATATTTGGCGACGAAGTCCTGCAGCTCCTGAGTCGATGCGGTCAAGAATAGCACATGTCCGTCGCGTTGCTTGTGCTTAATGCTGACTTTGTTCTGCTTGATCATACCATCGAGCCATTGTGATGACATAGAAGTTAAAGTGAGTGTGTTGTCAATCAGAGTGACCTTCCAGAAGCTTCGCAGTTCCATGAAGTGACCACCGAAGAATGACTTCGGGTGGATTTCTCTAGGTCGTCGTGGCAACAACTCGATAAAGCGGTTTGTTTCAATCATCCCCAAGGTACAGTACCATTGTTCTGTGGGTTGGTCTTTCATTTCGGTCTGGAGCCTATAGCGACCACCTTTGGTGTCTAATGGTTTGAGTGTCCAAGTTGCCCCTTCAGCCTTCCAGACACCTTCAAGCGCCTGATCATAGGTAACGTCTTTATTGGTAAATAGAGAGTCAAGAGTCAGGACGCATCCGTTTATTATGAATAAGCTCATCAAAAGCAACGCTTGCACGATCTTCATCATCCGTTTTCCTTTCTGTATGTCAACGATTAGATGAGTTTTCGGCGGTACGACGATAAACTCCATCTTTTTGTTCTCACTTTTCTTTTTTCAATATCACCAATGTGGATGGTTGCATAAATCGCAAAGGCACATCTCTTGATTCAAACCCATCAGCTTCAAATCTGACAGTGGCTGTTCCGGTTTGAAAGATTCTCCATAGCACACCTACAAAGCAACCTTTGATTTGATTGTACTCCTCAATAGCTTTGCCATAATTGACTCTAGATTTGTACTCTTTTCTATTTGGTTTGTAATCACCTTGAGGGAAAAAACTCAATCCATATGACCCAGGTATAGTAACACTTGTACTAAAATTACCATTAGTTTCAGCATGCTTTATTTTTAGATGTTCTTGTCCTTGATCCATAATCCACCGGTCATGCATTCGATGATAATATGCATTTTTAACTGGAGCTATTTTTCCATCAGGTGTTACATATGCAATTTTTCCATTAAAGTCTACTGATACTACGAATCCACCAAATCCTATTCCATCCATTATTCTAAGTTTTGTTTTTAATGAATTAGGCTTGGTTGTTGGATGTGAGTATGGATCTGGGGTGAGGTCATTTACTATGACTAAACGGGACGGAGCTGGAGTATTGTCAGTGCCAGCAAATAGCAGAAACACACACAACCCAATTATTGCGCAAACAACTACCAATAATATCAAAACTGATTTTTTCATTATTTTTGAGAACGTGTAGATCACACTTCGTGTGTTGCGCTTGCGCGACACACGATAGTGTGCATCTTTTTGTTGAGAGTGATTTTCATTTCATCACTCTCGTTTGATTTCAAATTCCTTGGAGTTGGAACTCTCTCCAAGTTCATTCACGTTGCAGGACTGCAACGAGTCTTTAAATCATGTTAATCCTGGAAAACGAAGTAAGGCCACCCCTGTGGTGGCAGTGACCGCAGGGAGCGGCAATCCTGTCTAAGTTCTTTTTTTTTCTCAACGTATAGTTCAGTTGCGAGTTTACGAGTTAACTGGAACTGGTTGTTCTGACTTATTGATAACTGTCTTTTCTGTGCAGAATCCGACCTATCTCAATAACATCATCATTAACATCAAATAGAATTCGATAATCGCCAACCCGCACACGATAAGCTGGCTCAAAATTGGTTAGTTTCTTTATGTTTGAAACATCTGGGAATTTGGCCAAAGACTCAATCTTATCATGAAGCCTATCTTTGACTTCGTGATCTATCTTCCTCAAGTCTTTAATAGCACTTTTACGTATTTTGATTTTCATTGTTCAGGTAATCTGCAAATGAAATTGATTCCTCATCACGAGTAGCTTTCAATGCTTTGAGATCCTGGAGGTCCTCTTTTGAGATTATCTCCAGTCCATCGGCTTCCAAATGTTTTAGAAACCAAGTAACCTTATCAGTCAAGCTGGGATTATTTATATTTATTGTTATAGCTTCCATGAAAACCTTCTTTCCTAATCAGAACAATTTATAGTCTCATAATCGGTTGTTTGTTTAAAGTATTATATTTTCAGAACGTTTTGAATCACCACCAAAATGAGACGCGCAAAGCGCGGATCATTTTGTATGTGTGGATTCAGTTGTTGTGTGCCGGGCGGGTCCGGTTGTTTGTCGGTGCGCTCCGCGAGCGTACCAAATTTGAAAAGTATGTCAACTCTGACTTTGGTTATGGTAGGCGAAAATTTGGTGCAAATCAAGGAGTTAGTCCGACCCCGACTTGATAACGGTTAGGGAAGCGTAAGACAGAGATTCGTCCAGTAATGGCGGGTTGACCGCCGCAGGCAGAGGCCGCAGCTTGCCTGCGGCAGTGAACCCGCGAAGCGGGTGAACGGCAACGAAGTCTGTAGTGAATATGTGGGTCGATCGAACAGAGTAGACGGGAACGGAACTGACCGCCCGTCGGCGGATATAGGCGGAGGGCATCCGCCGTCGCTCTGCGAGCTATGGCGTGACATGCAGGGGCCCCGTCTTCGTTCCGCAAGTGGAACTACGCCGTGGCAAGACGAGGGTGCAACGTAATGCGCTTTCATCGCATTACACAATTCCGTTGCACGGAATAACTCTTGAAAGAGCCGTTAAATGATGTGAACATAATAGAAAGGAAGTTCTTATGAACCCAAAGCAAATGCTGTTTAATTTTGGACCATTGGCAAATGCCAAGCGGGACAAAAGCAACGATGAGTTTATAGCGGACAGCCTGTCGAAAAGTTCAACAGGAGAAATCCGTCTCATGGAATCAATCTGTGAGAGGGTAAACATGAACAAAGCCTGGAAGCGGGTCATAAAGAATGGAGGAGCTCCAGGGGTTGTCGGTATGAAAACCGGACATCTCAAAGGGTACCTGCATCGATGCGGGGACACCGTAAAGGATGCAATGCTTAACGGGTCGTATAAACCTTACCCCGTTCGCCGGAAGGAAATTCCGAAGGCGGATAGTTCGGGTGTGCGTCTGCTGGGCATACCGACAGTTCTGGACAGATTCGTGCAACAGGCATTAACGCAAATACTGCAAGCAATATGGGATCACACATTCTCGGATTCATCCTTCGGGTAT
>JAQIBS010000186.1 GCA_027858965.1 Kiritimatiellia bacterium | reverse complement strand
AGTAAACCATCATCAAAGATAAGACATCTCTTGGTGTTATGCTTTTGATGCACCGCAAATTGAAACGACAGACTGGGACTAGGCGCGGTTTTACCCACAGATTTAGCGGAAGAGGCAATTTTATAAGCAACTAATTGTACCGAAAAAGAGCGACTTTTTTCGTGGTTGGAACCCTGCGAAGCAATCAACTCGCGCACTCTAGCATTTTAGCACTCTCGCACTAACAATTACTCCACTCGGAGTTTACCATGGCTTTTAACATCCTTCATGGGAATAGTCTGGCTTATGCCGGGAGCGGTCTCAATCCTGATTCCCTCTTCATTCATAAATTCAAGAACGCCTTTGTAATAGGAGCGGGTTGTGGTTACCTCATAGTTTGGAATAAACTGACGTGAGAGTTTAATCTGTAGTGAGGTTGTTTGATCCTGTTTAATGGTTATCTTGCGTTTTTGCGGGCCATATCCTTTGCGGACAATTTCAATCGTGTGTTCGCCTGCCATCACATCTTCAATTGAGAGCTGGTTTGAGACTGCACTTGTATCAGTTTTGCTGGAGCTGGTGATACCCTTTTTTCTGCCGTCTATAAGGATTGTTGCACCGGAGGGCGCTGTAATGACGGAGAGAATGCCTGTGTTTTTTGTAAGTCTGAACTCTTCTGTGCAGGAGATGCCTTTGAGTATTTCGATATCACGTGCAATCGGGGTGTAGCCCGTTAGCTCAACGCGAACCCGGTAGTTTCCTGGTTCAGCATTTTCGAGGATATAGGGGCTTTCCTTTTTAAATTCGTTCTCTATATAAACGCGGGCACCACTTGGAATTGAGACAATACTTAAGTTTCCCGGAAGGGGCCTGAGTTGGAGGTTAACATCCTGTTGCTCACCAGCGGCAAGTGCGATATCTCGCAAATATGGTATATAGCCACTCAGTCTAACCTCCAGTTTGACCTCTCCTCCCGGTATTCGATCGAGTTTGCATGGGGTGTTTCCTCTTGCAATTCCGTTGATCAGCACCTCCGCTCCTGTTGGTTGTGAGTCAATGTTGATAGTTCCTGAGTCGGCAACCAGCGTGACGAACTCTTTTTTAGGAGTGCGGCCTTTTAGAGTGATATCAATCTCTTTTTTTTGAAATCCAGGTAGGGCAACGGATACGCGGTGCTTGCCGGGCCGGAGGTTGGTAATCAGCAATGGGGTTATGCCCAGTGAAGCACTTTCGGATGTAACCTCAGCTCCCTCCGGCTCGGATTCGATAAGTAGGAGCCCCCGCTGCGGAAGCAACTCAAGATTGATGTTGTAGTTGATTCCCGGTTGTAGGGATACGGTTTCAAAACTGTCGCTGCAGCCCTCTTTCTTCGCGTGGATCAGATAACTTCCAGCCGGCAGATCTGTGATAGTGAGGGGTGTCATGCCGCGTGCTTTATGGTTTATGGTGATCTGAGCTCCATCCGGTTGCGATTGAATAGAAAGGTAGGTGGATGGCTCTTTAGCGGCCTGGATTGATATAGCCGCCATACATAGTAGTGCTGTTAAGGCAGTGAGTGTTTTTTTGTAAATCATAATTATATACCAAAAGTGAGTTGTTATTTATGCACGTTTTTTTTTAACTACGAAAAACACTAAAAACACGAAAGAATGAAGTTTTCTATTTCGTATAAAGAATTGTTAAAAACAATTTCGTGTTTTTCGCGCCTTTCGTAGTTAACTTATTTGGTTGCGGCTCCGCCGCATTCGGGTTACAGGCGGCTTTCGACATCAAGCAGTTTGCGAACAGCTTCAGCGTGTCGCGGGTCGGAGCGATCTGGAATCATTTCACGTAGAATCTTTAACTCATTCGCGGCGGTGGTCCACTCTTTGAGATTAATAGCACGGTCGGCCTTAAAGTTCTGGTCTTCGTAGCGTTTCTCAAGCTTATTTTCACCCTTGGCAATATTCTCAATAAGTTCGGCGTAATAATCAGGTTTAGGATTAACGGTGTCCAGATAGAATACAGCCTCTTTATAGCTCTTTATCGATTCAAAAAGGTTTCCATGGCGAACGTTTATTTCAGCAAACTTTTTGTCGGCAATGGCGCGGGCTTCAACTGCAAGATTTTTCAGTTTGTCGGTAGAGTATTGAATGGCCCATATTCCGAGTTCGTTTTTGCTGAAGGTTTCCAGTGTTTCACGCAGTGCTTTGAAAGAGTCAGGTTCAACTCTGTCGCGGACGCGACATGTATGAACTTTGGTGCCCATGGCAATGGTCAGCTTCCACTGTTTCAGTGAGTTGGGGATCGATGCGTAGCCTGCATATTTTGGTTCCAGGGCGAAAAAACCGCTGGTTTTAACGGTCTTAACTAAGTTTTTAATTAACTCTGGATCTAATTTCTTTTCTTTCCTTACATGCCGATTGCCCTCAATATCATCAATAACAGCATACAGCATTCCATCTGGGTTCAGTGTGAGGCTGTATTTGAATATGTTATCTGTGTCAGCCTCCACCTTTTCATATTGAATCAGCAGATCTTCATTGTTAACAATTGTCTTGGCTTTGCTTTTTGAGCCCCCTGATTTATTGGTAGGGTTCATAATAAGAGTTGCACCAATTAACAGAATTAAGATAGCTCCTACGATCCAGATGATCGGTCTTAACAGAGCTTTTCTCTCATCAGATGAAGCTTCGTTGTCATTAGCAAAGCCCAGATCAATCAGTACATCCGGTTTTTCTTCAGTGTTTTCTGCAGGTGCGTTGGCAAGTCTTAATTCAGGCGGGTCAGTGATGACCTTAAGCGTTGATTCGCCTACCTCTATCAAATCATTATGGTGCAGTTCTTTTTCATCGATCGCTATTCCGTTAACCAGTGTTTCATTTGCACTGGCGAGATCGGTTAAAAATAGTTTTGAATCTCTGATTTCAAAACGGCAGTGGGTCCGGGAAAGAAGCAAGTCTCTGATGCTAATGGTGCAGGTGCTTGAACGTCCAAGATTAGTGGTATCCTTATTAATGGGATACTCCTGTCCGGACAGTGGTCCGTCAGTGACTTTCAGGGTGTAGGTTTTTGCGCTCATAAATTAAAAGAGATGCTCCATGGTTTTGCGTAGAAGAGGACCGAGAAGGATGATGAATACAGCAGGAAAAATAAAAAGCATCAAGGGTGCAAGCATTTTGACAGGTGCTTCATTTGCCAGTTTTTCAGCTCTGTCAAAGCGGCGTGCTCGAATCTGATCTGACTGGATGCGCAGGATGGGGCCGATGCCAACGCCCAGCTCATCGGCCTGGATCAGGGCACGGGTGACAGATCTGAGTTCCGGTAGGTTAACCCTCTGGGCCATGTTTTTCAGGGCTATACGACGTGGAATGCCAACCTGAATCTCACGTGTCATGCGAATAAGTTCCTCATTGAGAGCATCCAGTTTTCTGTTTTGACAATTACGTTGCAGAGCACTCATAAAATCCATACCGGCCTCCACCGAGAGAGTTAACAGATCCAGAACAAAGGGAAGTGACCTTTGAATAGAGCGGTGTCGGAATCTCAGAACTCTTTTCAGCCAGAAGACAGGAAATATATAGAATACTATCAACCCCAGTATTGAGAGATAAAGAAGATTGCCATTAAGTATTGAACCAGGTCGGAGAGTCGCCAGAAGTTTTAGTGTAGCCATCCAGAAAGAGCCGTATATTATCGGCATCAGGAGTTTTAATGCCACAAATTCACGGCCGGAGAGAAGACCTTCAAAACCTGCTGAAATAAGTTGGCTTTCAGCCTGATCACGCGATTTCTTGAATGAAGGATGCATGGCAATTGAGTTCAGGTTGGGCACAAAAGGCAACAGAAGACGGAACATAAAGGGTAGGCATCTTTCCTGCTGTCGTCCATCAGCAATTGTGACATAGGTTATTTGTTTGGCAACATTGATGCAATACCATGTTATTCCAGCGGCACAAATAGCCCATGTGCATATTGCAGCAATTCCAAAAATGTTAATTAAATTCATGTGTTTAAATAATATCATGATGATTATTTAGTGTCACGTTGATTCTGTGTGTCTGAAACAAGGATTTAGTGCCTTTTCACCTTGTGCTTAAGTGATTTAAGTTGTGGTTTGCCCGTGAGGGGAAATATATGGTATTGTTTTGAACTCGTACGTGATTTTAGTTTTAAGGAGGAAAAGCGAAAAAACGCTTTCAACAAATATTATGATTGGTATTTCAAAACTTTATATGGGGCAGGTTGAGGTCTCGGATCCACTGCGGTATGGTCGACAATCCGGAAAGCTGCCGAGTCATCTGCTACAGTTTTCAAAAGATAAAAAACCGGTTGTGGTTTGGAATGTAACATCTGCATGTAACCTTAAGTGCGCTCATTGCTATGCTGCCACGACTGGTGCTCCGGATGAATTGAAGACGCAGGAGGCTTTGGCTGTGATAGATGACCTGGCCGCTTTTGGTTGTCCTGTACTGCTTCTTTCGGGCGGTGAACCGTTTGTCCGTCCTGATATTCTGACGCTGGCAAAATATGCTGTCAGTAAAGGTCTGCGCGTGGTGTTTTCCACGAATGGAACATTGATCGACTCTGAGCTTGCAGCTGAGATTAAGGCTATCGGGGTGTCATATGTCGGTATCAGTATTGATGGAATGGAAAAGATTCATGACCATTTCAGAAGATGTGAGGGCGCATTTAAAAAGTCGACAGCAGCCATTCGTTATTGCCGCGAGGCTGGGGTAAAGGTTGGGTTGCGCGTCGTTCTGACAAAAGAGAACGTCGGGGAAATTCCTGCAATCTTTGATATGATAGAGGCCGAAAGAATTCCACGTATATGTCTTTATCATCTGGTATACAGCGGGCGTGGTGCCGAGATTGCTGAGCTTGATCTGGATCATAAGCAGAGACGTGATACACTTGATATGATTATTGATAGAACTAAACGGCTGTATGACAAGGGGATGCCGGTTGAGGTATTGACTGTTGATAATCACTGTGACGGCCCCTACCTTTATATGCGTATGCTACGCGAAGGTAATCCGCGTGCCGCTGAGGTGATGAAGCTTCTTGAAATGAATGGTGGTAACAGTACCGGACATGGTTTGGCCAGTATCAGCTGGGATGGAACCGTTTACCCAGATCAGTTCTGGCGTAATATGCCGGTTGGAAATGTGCGCGATAAACCATTCAGTGAAATCTGGGGCAATCCTGAACCTGATTCATTGCTGGCAGTGTTGAGGGAGAAGAAAAAACATGTGACAGGCAAGTGCATAAAATGTAAATTTTTGAATGTTTGTGGCGGTAATTTCCGGGCAAGAGCGCAAGCTGCTACTGGAAATCTTTGGGGTGTTGATCCGGCTTGTTACCTGACCGATGAAGAGATTGGATTGTAGGGCAGGCCTTGTGTCTGCTCATGGGCCAGAGGGAAGCGATCGCGTAGTCGCAATTTAATATTCAATATTCAACAAGGAATCTCCAATGTCCAATATGGCAAATAGACATCCGCACGGGGCAGGTATGGCACTGGGTAATAATGATCCCCGCATTGTTGCATGGGAGATAACCCGGCGCTGTCCGCTGGCCTGTCGGCACTGCCGTGCGGGTGCCCAGGATCATGAGTATAGCGGAGAACTTACAACGGATGAATGCATCAAGGTTCTCAATTCGCTGGCATCATTTACAAGACCTATGATTATCTGGACCGGTGGTGAACCGATGTATCGTGCCGATATTGTGGAGCTTGTTAAAGCTGCTACAGAGCGTGGAATACGTTCGGTCATGGCTCCCTGCGGAACGCTGGTTGAAAAAGATGCGTTGAGGGCTTTGAAAGAGGCCGGTGTGATGGCCTGCAGTTTCAGTATTGACGGAGCTACATCTGAATCTCATGATGCTTTCAGGGGGGTGCCGGGAGCTTTTGAAAATATCAATCGTGCCATGCGTATTGCCAATGAGATTGGAATGTCTTTTCAGATAAATTCCGCTGTCTCAAAACTGAATAAGAATGAGCTTCCTGCAATCCGTGAACTTGCCATTAAAGCAGGGGCAAGAATGCTTGATCTGTTCTTTTTGGTGCCGGTTGGTCGAGGTAAAGAGGTCCGTGATATGGCTTTGCTTCCAGCTGAAACCGAGGATGTCCTGCGCTGGGCCTTTAAGATGGATGCCGAGGAACCCATTTCTGTCCGGGAAACCTGTGCTCCGCAAGCTGTAAGGTTATGGCATCAGGGCGGTCAGAGTGGCAATAAACCATCGGGCTGTATGGGCGGCAAGGGTTTTGTTTTCATCTCTCATACTGGCATCCTGCAACCATGTGGTTTTCTGGATGTACCCAGTGGTGATTTAAGAGCCGTTAATTTTGATTTCAAGAAAGCCTATCTGGCATCCAAGGTCTTCAATGATTTGAAGCAGAGTGATAAGTTCGGCGGTGGCTGTGGTGGTTGCGGGTTCAGGGATGATTGTAGAGGCTGTCGTGCCCGGGCCTATGCTGCGACCGGGGACTATATGGCGGCAGAGACCTCCTGTGAGATTGCTCGCGCCGGTTCTTGAAGCTGAATTTTGAACGCTTTGCTGGCACGGAGCCCGTGCCCCTCCATTAATAACTTAAAATTGTTTGTCCTGGAGGGATGGCGACCCGCCGTCCACGGTCGCAGAGTCCTGCAACCTTCCACATTGAAAATTTCCTAGTCGTTAAATCTTTCCGGTCTTGGTATAATAACGGTGATTTTTAATTAGGAGGTTTTAGATCATGAGTATGCGTACTGAGAGCTGTGATTATCTTGTAATCGGTAGTGGAATTGCAGGGCTGATGAGTGCCCTCTATCTTGCTCCACATGGCAAGGTTCTTTTGCTCACAAAAAAACGGTTGTCTGATTGTAATACAAACCGTGCGCAGGGCGGGATTGCCTGTGTGATTGATCAAAAGGACAGCTTTGATCAGCATATGGCCGACACAATTGATGTTGGCGCTGATCTGTGCAAAGAGAAGGTCGTTCGCAAAATAGTTTCCGAGGGACCGGGGCGATTGAAGGACCTGATAGACCTCGGGGTTGCTTTCAACGTGCGTCATGACGGTAAGCTTGGTTACGATCTTGGTCGTGAAGGTGGACACTCCCAGCGCAGGGTTCTGCATTCAGGTGACATTACCGGACAGAAGATCGAGACGGTTCTGGTTAATCAGGCGTTGGATCATTCTAATATTACAATGCTGGAAGATGCAATGGTGATTGATCTTATCACTACCCGTTGGCTGCATAGACCTGAGGCCAATCAATGTGTTGGTGCTTATGTTCTCGATGAAAAAAGCGGTGAGATTTATGCAGTTCGTGCTCCGTCCACAATTATGGCTACCGGTGGTTGCGGCAAGGTTTATCTCTACACCTGTAATCCTGACATAGCGACTGGTGATGGAATTGCGCTGGCCTGGCGTGCAGGTGCCTCCATTACTAATATGGAATTCATACAGTTTCATCCTACCTGTCTCTTTCATCCAAAGGCCAAGCGTTTTTTGATCAGTGAGGCAGTGCGCGGTGAGGGTGCTGAGCTGGTGGATGTCAAGGGACGTCCCTTTATGAAGACATATGACAAGCGTGGTTCTTTAGCTCCGCGTGATGTGGCTGCCCGTGCCATTGATTCCGAGATGAAGCGCACTGGTGACCCTTACTGCTGTCTGGATATCCGTCACCAATCTAAAGAGTTTCTGCAATCGCGTTTTCCTAATATCTATGAAAAATGTTTTTCCTTTGGAATTGATATGTCAACGGACTTGATTCCCATTGTTCCCTCTGCGCATTATATGTGCGGTGGCATTAAGTCAAGGGTTGATGGAGTGACCTCTCTTCCGGGATTGTATGCGGTTGGCGAGACCTCCTGTAATGGACTGCACGGAGCAAACCGTCTGGCGAGTAACTCGTTGCTTGAGGCATTGGTCTGCGCTTATGAGACAGCAGAGCGTATTGTGAAAGATAACCATGTGCTGCCGAAAGCCATTCGTATACCTGACTGGGAGTATGGAAAGGCTGTGGCCAGTGACGAGGCTGTTATGGTGGCTCATAACTGGATGGAGTTGCGTACCTGCATGTGGGATTATGTTGGCATTGTGCGTACCAACAAGCGCTTGGCCAGAGCGCGTAACCGTATCCGCAATCTGAGACGCGAGATCCGTGCGTATTACTTTGATTATCTGGTTACACCCGATACTCTTGAACTGAGGAACCTTGCGCTTGTCTGTGAGTTGATCACACGCAGCGCAATGCTGCGCAAGGAGAGCCGTGGGCTGCACTATACTCTGGATTATCCAGACAGATTATCAAAGGCCAGGGATACCATTCTTCCCGGAAGAAAATTATGAAGATATCAGTTAAGTGCTTGTAGCTGGACCCCATTCGAAAAGGTTTTTTAGAACGGAACGCCCCGATCCTTTGGGTTGTTTTTTCCGTACTCGCACACATACTCGTACACTCAAATCTCTTTTCCCTCTATCCCCACCCTAGTTTTTGGAGATTGCCTCTACGCCTTACGGCTCCGTTGCCGCCCGCTTCGGGGCAGCCCTACTGCACTACGTTCCGTTTCGCGTGTACGAGTACGTGTAA
>JAQIBS010000149.1 GCA_027858965.1 Kiritimatiellia bacterium | reverse complement strand
ATGTTTGCAAAGGATAAAGAGATTGAGGCGGTTTATATTGCCACCGATGCGCCGAGTCATGCGCGACTCTGTATCGCCGGGCTGAAGCGTGGTCTGCACATGTGTTCGGCCGTTCCGGCTGTTTTCGGCAAAGATCAGCTCGAACTCGCCGACGAACTGTTCGCGACGGTTAAAGGGACGGGGTTGGTTTATGCCATGAACGAAACCTCCGCATTTCGTCCGCAGGTTTATGCCATGCGCGAGATTTACAAAGCTGGAGGATTCGGTAAACTGATTTACAGCGAGGGCGAGTATTATCATTACATGGGTAAACCCATCGATTCATACAAGGGCTGGCGCGTTGGTTTGCCTCCACAGTATTATCCTACCCATTCGAATGGATTTTACACCTGTGTGACCGGAGGTTCATTTACGGAGGTCACCTGTCTCGGTATGCCGAGCATCGTGCCGCATCTCCAGCCTGCTAATAACCAGTTTAAGAATCCGTATGGCACCGAGGTTGCACTTTTCCGCACCAGCGAAGGTGGTATGGCGCGTATGGCTGTGAGCTGGGATATGCCTGGAGCGCACGGTGAGAAGGGGCGCATTTATGGACAGAAGGGCAGCTATGAAGCGCGCTACTCCGGACAGGCGGATGTCTCAAAGATTGGTCAGGCTAAGCCAAAGCTGCCACCGGGAATGCCAGCTGGTGGACATGGCGGTTCACATGGATATCTGACTGATGATTTTATCACCTCCATCCTGCTTAAACGGCAGCCGGTCTGCAACGTTGCCTGTGCGTTGAACACTACGGTCTCCGGTATCATTGCGCATCAGTCAGCAATGAAGGGTGGCGAGACCATGAAGATTCCGCAGTACAAATTATAGGCTTTGGGATGGTATGAGACAAGGTGCGAGACAAGGTGTAAAACCAGGTCATGTAGTTGCCTCGAAGAGGCAATTCAATGTTAGCCCGGGGTAACGCCCCGGGTGATGGTTGGTTAAATATGTGCCCTGAAGGGGCACTGCAAAAATGAGGTGACCCTTCAGGCCACATAATTATGGATAAACTCAAACCCTGGGCGTTGCCCAGGGCTAAGGTGAATCTGCCCCGTTGGGGCGATATTATAATAAAACTGTTGGATCTGCTTTACAAAGCATGCCATTAGGAGTTTGGCGAGCCGCACAGCAACTCGCCTCCCCTTTGCGCAAAAGTGAAAAATATTTTGCGTAAACGGGTGTAGTCTTCAACTGAGAAACCGTTATACACTGAAATTACATTTGAAAAATTAGAGGAAACAAAGATATCGTGGAAGAATTACATAAAGAGAGTTTTGAGTTGGTTGAGAGGTCGCTGACTGATCTGCTGGGCTTTGAATATGTGGAGGCTGTCTGTGCCGCACGAACCATTTTCACCGGTGACGATGCTTCACAGCTAGTGGAAAACGCGTCCGAGAAGATCGACTTTTATCCGGAGCCCATGTGCAGTGCTCTATCGAGCATGCTGGATCGAGTTGGCAGCCGGGTGCTGGATGAGCCGCTGAAGGAATCCTCTGATGGTGCCTCAACAATCATGTTCAATGCATCGACCAAGAAGGCCGCCGCTCCATTGAGTGCCTATGGCTACTATCGGATCGGAGAGGATGGCTGCCTCTATCTGATGACCAAGAGCGAGCACTATCATGCACCGCTTGGTCACTCTTTCCCCGGGTATAGGCTTCTGGATAAAGCCCGTGAGTTGGGCATACCGAATGCGACTCACAACAATACACGTGGCGCAATTACCCGTCGGCTGGAAGAGGAGCTGATCCGTATTGCCAATGGGCTGGAGCGTGATGATCAAGCCGGACTGGCGGAGGTGTTGAAAAAGCAGGATGATCTTTATAGCCTCAACCGGGTCTTGAATCTGGAGACCGGCAGTCTGGCGGCGGAGGCCGCATTGAAAATGATTCTGGCCCGGTTTTACCGGATGCAGGAGGATATGGCCGAACCGAAATATCAGGGTCGGACTCCGGTGATTCTGGTGATGGGCAATGATCACGGAGGTTTGCAGGCCAACTACCATGGTACCACAGTGCTGACGCAGATGATGCGCGGTATGTGGCCGGAAGCACACGCGGCTCTGGAGAATGCAGATGTGTGGAAGGTCGTTCCTATCCGTCCAAACTGCCGGGAGGATCTTGACAACGCCTTTGCCAAATACGAAAAAGGTTCCTATAAAATCGCAGGTTTCTTTCATGAGATTATCATGATGAACTACGGCGGACGTCGCCTGACAAAAGAATTCCTGCACTATGCGCATGCGCTTTGTCAGGCGCACGATGTGCCGACCGTGGTAGATGAGATTCAGTCCTGCATGTGGGCGAAGGACCTCTATCTGTTCCGGGAGTATGGATTGAAACCGACCTTTGTGGCGATCGGCAAGGGCTTTCCCGGCGGTGAGTATCCGGCTTCGCGCATTCTTTTCAGCTCGGCTATGGATGTGATGCCGCAGTTCGGGGCGCTGGTGACCAATGGGCAGGAGGAGCTGGCATCGCTGGCATATCTTGTCACTATGGAGTGGGCGCAGGTCAACAGTGAGGTGACGGCCGCCCTGGGTGAATATTTTGAATCGCAGATGCGGGATCTGGCCACCTCTTTTTCTCAGTTGATTACCGATGTGGATGGCTGGCGACATATGACGACACTTTGCTTTGCAGATCTTGAACAGGCAGGAACTTTCGTAAAAGAGCTGGGCCGCAAAGGTCTGGAGTTCAGCGCTCAGACCTATAAAGCGGAGTGTCCGCCCGTGGTGCTGTGTAAGTTGCCGCTGATCGCAGATAAGGCGATGATCGATTTTGTGATCAGGACAATGCGGGAGTTGCTTAAGGGTTTGAGGGTTTGAAGGGTTTGAAGGTTTGAGGATTTGAATGTTTGAGGGTTTTTTACATAGGGCTCATAGGGCTCATAAGGCCCATAACGCAGAATGCATGAAGAAATAGCGAGAATATAGCATTATGAAAATAGGAATACCGAAAGAAATTAAGGTCAGGGAAAACCGTATTTCGTGCACTCCCGGTGGAGTGTTTGAGTTGGTGCGGAACGGGCATCAGGTGCTGGTGCAGAAAGGTGCCGGGGTCGGCAGCGGTTATGCCGACTCGTTGTATACGGAGGCTGGTGCCCAGTTGGTTTCTACCGCAGAAGAGGCCTGGTCTGCCGAGATGATTATTAAGGTCAAGGAGCCCATTGCTCCGGAGTATGGTTTTCTGCGTAAGGATCTCGTGCTCTTTACTTATCTGCATCTAGCGGCTGCCCCGGAATTGACGAACGCTCTGCTCGCTGGCGGCACAACAGGGATCGCCTATGAGACAATTGAGGTGGGACGTCGTTTGCCGCTGTTGGAGCCGATGAGCGAGATAGCCGGGCGGATGAGCGCGGTTGTCGGAGCGCATTACCTGAGTTGCGCTCAGGGCGGCAAGGGTGTGCTGCTGGGCGGTGTTCCCGGAGTGCTGCCCGGTAATGTTCTGGTGTTGGGTGGCGGCACTGCAGGTATCAATGCGGGCCGGATGGCGGCGGGATTGGGTGCCAATCTGACTATTCTCGAGGTGGATCTTGAAAAAATGCGTTTTCTGGATATTTCCATGCACTCCTGTGCCCATACACTTTACAGCAATGAACAGAATCTTATGGAGATGCTTCCGACAGTTGATCTTCTGATCGGGGCTGTTTTGCTTCCAGGCGCAAAAGCACCCAAGTTGTTGCGGCGCGAAATGCTGGATGTAATGAAACCAGGATCGGTTTTTGTGGATATTGCCATCGACCAGGGTGGCTGCGCCGAAACATCACGTCCAACCACGCACGATGACCCGGTTTATACCGAACATGATGTGGTTCATTACTGTGTAGCAAATATGCCCGGAGGCTATGCCCGCACTGCGACACAGGCGTTGACCAATGCAACCATGCCGTATGCTATTAAGATCGCGAATCTTGGGTGCGAGGAAGCCCTGCGGCGTATCCCCGAGTTGAGCAAAGGGGTGAATACATGGCGTGGCGGTCTAACATGTGAGCCAGTAGCGGAGGCACTCGGCCTGCCCTATAGCGAGGTAAATTTGAAATGATTCTAATCCTTTCAAAAATTCATGATGTCACGAAGGTTGTTGTTACTCAGTTGTTTAGACATGATTGAGAATAATTTCAAATTATTTTCTTTGCGTTCTTTCGTGGACAAATATCAGCGCAGCAATGACATCATGTTAATCATGTCAGAAATAAAATTTGGATCCGGCTACGCTGGGGTAGAGGTGTTATGAAGACGATAAAATTTGGAATTATTGGCGGTGGTTTAATGGGGCGCGAGTTTGCCAGTGCCGCCGCACGCTGGTGTCATTTAGCTGATATGGATGTGCGTCCAGAAATTGTGGCGGTCTGTGATGCGAACCCGGAGATCATTCCGTGGTACACGGAGAACTTCTCATCCATCACTCAGGTGACCTCTGACTACAAAGAGCTGCTGGCGAATCCGGAGGTGGATGCGGTGTACATAGCCGTACCGCATAATCTGCATGCGGATTTCTTTTGTGAAGCTATCTCAGCCGGTAAACATCTGATGGGAGAGAAACCGTTTGGAATCGACCAGGCGGCCAATGATAAGATCATGAACTGCATTGCAAAACATCCGGATGTGCTGGTGCGATGCAGCTCCGAATCCCTCTTTTTTCCCGCCATGCAGAGAATCGGGAAGATGATCGAGCAGGATGCGTTCGGCCGTATCATCGAGGTCAACAGCGGATTTCTGCATTGTAGCGACATGGATATGAATAAGCCGATCAATTGGAAACGCAAGCTTGCGTTCAACGGGGAGTATGGCTGCATGGGCGACTTGGGGATGCACGCCTGTCATATGCCGTTCCGCGCCGGGTGGGTGCCTCAGGATGTGCGGGCGGTGCTCTCTAATATTGTTCCTGAACGGCCTGATGGCCAGGGCGGCATGGCATCCTGTGAGACCTGGGATAATGCGACGCTGCTTTGTTCCGCCACTGATGCTGATGGGCAGAGCTTCCCCATGACGATAAAGACGCAGCGCATTGCCCCCGGCAATACCAATACCTGGTATCTGGAGATTCTGGGCACCAAAGGTTCGGCGCGCTGGAGCAGCAAACAGATTAACACGCTGGAGATCATGGAGTATAACGGCAATGAACAGGCCTGGCAGGTAATCGATATGGGCCATCAGATGGCACACAAATCGATTACCGGCGGCATCTTCGAGGCCGGATTTTCCGACTCCATTCTGCAGATGTGGGCGGCGTTCCTCTATGAATTGGAGCATGGCCATCCCATCAGCAGGTTTGCCGGCTGCGTGACTCCACTGGAAGCGGCACTGAGTCACCGGCTCTTTACGGCAGCCCTGAAATCGCAGAGAGAGAAAAGCGTGGTTGAAGTGTAACGGTTAGCAGTCTACAGTCTACAGTTGACAGTGTTCAGTTCTGTAGGCCCGGTGACTTCACCGGGCGTTTGTTGTGTCGGGTAGGGGTCTCCGGTTTATAGCCTTTGATCTGTTGATGTGCAAAAGAAGTTTGGTAAGATGACAAAGATTAAAAACAAAGCTTCATATTTTATCGGTCTGGATATCGGTACCAGTGCCCTCAAAGGGGTGCTGACCGATTCCCGTGGCACGGTGCTGGCTGAGGTCGGTGCTGAAAACCATCTGCTTCATCCACAAGAGGGATGGGTAGAGATGGATCCTGAGGAGCATTACCGCAATGTCTGCCAAATTCTTCGCAAACTGGCGGATGCCACACCGGGCGAGGTGACAGCAGTGGCAATGGCGGCTGCCTCCGGTAACGTTCTGTTGTCTGGTCCCGACGGCTCGCCGTTGGGTAATATCATCAGCTGGATGGACTCCAGGGCCGCGCAACAACCTCCCGCTGCGTTGGTCGGACTTGATGCCGGGGATGTCGCACAGATTGTCGGCTGGCCTTGTGTGACAAACTTTCCTCTGGCTCAGCTGGCCTGGCTGAGTGAAAACCAATCGGAATTATTCTGTTCAGCTGCGCATATCGGGATGGACACGGACTGGCTGTTGTACCGCTTGACCGGTGAATGGAAGATGGATCACTCAACGGCGACAACCTTTCACCTTCAGAATCAGAGCACCGGCACCTATTACGCTCCTTATTTAGAGAAACTCGGAATTGCGCAGGAAAAGCTCTCGGCTTTGATACCGTCTGGTGAGATTGTCGGTCGGTTGAGCAGTCAGGCTGTGGCGGATACCGGACTTTCCGAGCGGACGGTGGTTGTCTCCGGTTGCTTTGATCATCCTGCGGCAGCCCGCGCGACCGGCGTGCTGAAGCCGGGAGAGCTGATGCTCTCCTGTGGCACCTCCTGGGTGGGTTTTATTCCGCACTCTGATCGCAATGCAATTGTAGAGGCCGGGCTTTTGTGCGATCCTTTTCTTTCAGATCGCGATGGTCCCTGGGCCGGTATGTTCTCTGTTCCGAAGATCGGAAGAAATATTGACTGGTATGTCGAGAATGTGATTGCACTTGGTGAAAAGGTCAGCGAGAGGATGCGTGCTTTCGATTCCATGGCGGCCAAGGCCGAACCCGGTGCTGGTGGTTTACACATTGACCTGCGCGAAAAACCGAAACAGATTGATGCCGATCGAGTCAATGTCAGCCGCGCTGTGATGGAGGGGGCCGCCCGTTTATTGAATGAGAGAATTTTAGAGTTAGCGGAATATGGTTTTTGTTACTCTCGTGCCGTTATGGTTGGAGGACCCTCGCGTAGTCCGGTCTGGCCGGGAATTGTGGCTGAGATCACAGGGCTTGATGTGACAGCCGGTGATCGTTCGGCCGGTGCACGGGGAGCGGCTATGCTGGCTGCAGAGGGAGTTGGTTTCAGAGGATTAATGTTGGAATAATGGGAAACACACTTTGACTTGAACTTTGTCCCGAACTTAGTCTGGTTTGAATTAGGTTTGAATTAGGTTTGAGACAAGGATCGAGACAAGGTTCGAGATAAGGTGCGAAAAATAAATATTATGAACATAGATTATACAGATGCAGATAAACAGATTTACGAGCAGGAGCTGCGCGGCTTTCTTCCTGAAAAGATACTGGATGTGCACATCCACATTTTTGATGAATCCTGCAAGGTGCCCGGAACAGAATTTTCTTCTCAGAATGTTTATCAGAAGTTCGGTGGTGTTTTCAGCTATGAGCAGTGTCTTGAATGGGCAGCCTCACTCATGCCTGAACAGCAGTTTCATCTGAACTGTTTTGGGCAACCTTCGTTTGAGAGTGATCTGGAGGCCTCCGCGGATTACAGTGGAAAGATTGCTGACAATCAGCGGTGTTTCGGAATGGCGCTTGTCTCTCCGTATGATTCAGCAGAAGCGGTGATCTCTCGTGTTGAACGCAACCGTCTGATCGGGTACAAGCCCTATCTGAATTTTGTTGACTGGAAAGAGCCGTGTGATGTTACGATTCATGATATGCTGCCAGCCGCGCAGATGGAGGCCGCTGACGAACGTGGTCTGGCTGTGATGCTGCACATTCCGCGTAGCGGGCGTCTGGCGGATCCTGATAATCAGGCGCAGATGGTTGAGCTCTGCCAGCGCTATCCACGGGCTCAGATAATTTTTGCGCATATCGGGCGAGCTTACTACCTCAGCAATGTCATTGGTTTTCTGGATGGGATTGCGGCCTGCCCGAATGCGTATGTGGACACGGCGATGGTGAATCATGAGGGAGTTCTTGAATATGCATTTAAAAACTTCCCGCGTGAACGCATTGTTTTCGGGTCAGATGCGCCTATTGCCTTTCTTAGAGGCAAGTCGGTTGAGATCAATAATCAGTATGCTTATCTGATGGGTGAGGATTATGCAATCGGCTCCACAATCTTTGATGCCAATCAGGCAGTGACTTTCACCTCGTTTTATTATGAGCAACTACGGGGGATCAAGCTGGCGGCCGAACGTGCCGGACTCAATCAGAGTGAGGTCGAGAACCTGTTTTTTAATAATGCTTATGAGCTGCTGAGTTCAATTGCCGAGAAGAACTTTTGAAAGGAAAACTGTGATGTCAGATACAAAAAAAATCAAGGCGGGGTTGCTGCCCTTTTATTTAAAACTCTACGATGATTATAAACCTGAGATTCGTGACGGGTTTACCGAATTTGTACAGCAGATTTCTGAGGCCTTGGAAGCACGCGGAATTACAGTGCAGAGTGCACCGGTCTGTCGTGTGGCGAGAGAGTTTAAAGATGCAATACGGCAGTTCGAGGAGGATGAAGTCGAGTGTATCATGACTCTGCATCTGGCCTACTCGCCCTCTATGGAGTCAATTGATGCTTTTTGTGCGTCGACGCTTCCTGTGGTTATTCTTGATGTTACGATGGATAGCGATTTCGGAATTCAGGTTTCGCCGGACCGGATTATGTACAATCATGGTGTGCATGGGGTGATGGATTTTGCCAGTATGTTGCGTCGCCGTCGCCGCCCCTTTGAAATTGTTGCCGGACATGGCGCCGATTCTAAAACTCAGGATCGGATTGTGGAAACCGTACGGGCCGCAGTGGCTGCGCATGCACTGCGCAACAGCCGCGTGCTGAGGGTTGGTGCGACTTTCCCTGGTATGGGCGATTTCTCTGTTGATGAGAGTGTCTTGAAGACAGCCCTCGGAATATCAGTGAATCAGGTGGAAGTCGATGTGCTTGATGCAGCGGTTGTGACAGTGACGGATGCCGATGTGGATCAAGAGGTGGTCGAGGACAATGAGCGATTTATCTGTGAGCTTGATTCCGCAGACCACGCACGCTCTGTACGTGTTGGGCTTGGACTGCGTCAGCTCCTGAATGAGGGAGGTTACACCGCCTGTTCGGTCAACTTCCAGGAATTTGATCGTGCTGACCGACCTGCTGATACCATGCCCTTTCTGGAAATTTGCAAAGCGATGGGACGCGGGATCGGCTATGCCGGTGAGGGGGATGTGCTGACGGCGGCTCTGGTGGGCGCTCTGGCTCAGGGATTTGATGCGGTTACCTTTACTGAGATCTTCTGTGCGGACTGGAGCGGCGGCTCCCTTTTTCTCTCGCACATGGGGGAGATCAGTACCTCTGTAGCCGAAGGGAAGCCCCGCATCATAATCAAGCCTTTCTTTCTTGGCGGCTCATTAGACCCGGCTGTTGTGACCTGCCCTGTGCAACCTGGACCGGCGGTGTTTGTTAATCTCGCACCGGGGCCGGATGACACCTTCTCGTTGATCGTGGCATCGGTGGAGGTGCTCCCGGAGGGGGGCAAACTACAGCCGGAGATGCGCAATGTGATACGCACATGGATGCGTCCGCAACTGGAGGTCTCTGCATTTCTGGAGGCCTACTCATGCGCTGGCGGCACACATCATAGCGCACTGGTGCTGGGTGATCATGCGGACGGGGTCGCTGCATTCGGACGGATGAGCGGGTTGGAAGTTGTCAGGATCTAATGCAGCGGGGCTGCAACTAAACTTACTTTGAGTGATATGCGAAATCATGTTACATCCATTGTTGAGTTGTGCGATATGCGGACAAGTCAGGAGGGAGCGGAGTGTACGAGTAAGTGTAAGAGTACGGAAGAAAGAGCATTGGTCGAGTGTTGCGACCCACATACTCGTACACATACTCGTACACGCGAATCTTTTAGGGGTTGCGGGCGGAGTCCGCGTTAGCTAGAGGTCGGTTATAGAGCCAACAGACAACTTTTTAAAAAGAACAACAAATTGGGTTTCTAGCTCCAAAGGGGCAAATAACAGGATGTATGAATTATGAACGGACTACAGAATTTTTCGCTTAATACATTGGATTTAATTGCCTTCGCCGCGTATTTTGTGGTGTTGAGTGCTATTGGTTTCTGGGTAGGGCGTAAAGAGAAGAGCGGATCGGAGGACTATTTTCTGGCTGGCAGGACTCTGCCCTGGTATGTGGTCGGCGGTTCATTCATTGCTTCAAATATCAGCACGGAGCATTTTATCGGTATGATCGGTGCGGCTTTTGTCTATGGCGTCTGTGTTTCCATGGCGGAGTGGGGCAACATCATCAGCTTCTCTTTTCTGATCTGGTTGTTCATTCCGTTTTTGCTTTCGGCCAAGGTGTTCACCACACCCGAATTCATGGAGCGTCGTTTCAATTCAACGCTTCGGCAGTTCTTCGCGATTGTGACAATTATCAGTAATGTGGTGGCCTTTCTGGCTGCGGTTTTGTATGGCGGAGGTCTGGCCATTCATAAACTCTTCGGCTGGAATCTTGGGATCTCTATTATCGCGCTGGGTGTGGTGGCGGGCAGCTGGGCGGTCTATGGTGGGTTACGCTCTGTGGCCTGGACCGATTTCTTCACCGTGATTGTGATGTTGGTGGGGGGCACGCTGGTGACCATTTTAGGGCTTCATATGCTGGCGGGCGACTCGGGCTCGCTGGTCGATGGCTTTCGGGTGATGATCGAGCGGAACAGTGCACAAACCGGAGTCTGGAAGGAGGTCGTGGCGCAGAATGCCCAGAATATTGTGGGCATGAATGAGTATCACCGGCTCTCGGTGATCCAGCCATTGACGCACCGGACAACCCCCTGGCTTACGTTGATTACCGGTTTCTTGACTGTCAGCATCTGGTACAACGTGATCAATCAGTTTATGATCCAGCGGGTACTCGGAGCCAAGGATGCATGGCACGCACGGATGGGCATTGTTTTTGCAGGGTACATGAAGGTGTTTCTACCGTTTATCGTTGTGGTGCCTGGTTTAATTCTGTTTGCGGCTAATCCTGATGTGATGAAACTGCCGTGGGATCAGATCCAGGTTGAGGCCGACAAAGGCTATGTGCATATGCTCCAGACGCTGGTTCCTGCCGGCCTGCGGGGGTTGTTTCTGGCTGCGCTTTTTGGTGCCATTCAGTCGACCGTTAACTCGGTTCTCAATTCGACGGCCACGGTCTTCACACTTGATATTTATAAACGTCAGCTGCATAAAGATGCAACCGAGAAACGTCTGGTTAGAGTGGGCATGGTCTCAACGGTTGTTATTCTTGTGATTTCGATTGTGATCGCCGGGTTTATCGATAGGCTGGGCGGCAGTCTTTTTGTCTATATTCAAACTTTGTATGCATTTTTTGCACCGCCGTTCGCGGCAGTCTTTCTGCTGGGCATCCTGTTCAAACGGATCAATGGAAAGGGAGCAACGGCGGCAGTCTTTCTCGGATTTGTTTTTGGCATTGCCATGAAGGTTTACATTCAACTCTGCCCTGACCACCCTCCATGGTTGGCGCCCTACGCTATACAGGCCTTGGTGAACTGGGTGGTTTGCGTGATCACCTGCGTGGTCGTGAGTTTAATGACGAAGCCTCCTCTGCCTGAACAGGTGACGGACCAGCTGACACTCAACTGGCGCAAACTCAATATTTTTAGCGATCTGGGTACGCGCTGGACGAACAGCGTGACCCTGTGGTGGGCAGTTTTTGTTCTGATTGTTATTTCGCTGGTCGTGGCATTGTGGTGATTGTCAACAGAAGCGATTTCGTTGCTTAAGTGGAAATATCCAACCCCGACCACGTGTGGTTACGAGCCTCTGCCCGATAGTGGCTCATAGAGGCTCCAAAACATTTTCTGAACAATTTTGCGAGGTAACTCTCTCGCTCAAATCCGCATTCCTGCGAGATCTCACCTATCGGTAGGTTGGTATCGGATAGGAGGGAGCAGACGCGTTCCAGACGCACGCGCTGTATCTCCTCAAGAATGGTATGGCCCATGACTGACTTGAAGTGGATTTCAGCGAAACGGCGCGAGGAGCCGAATTTGCGGACGACATCAGGGACATGAATTGCCCCATGTCCGGCCTCTTTCCAGATGAACTCAAGTGCACGGGCGATCTGGTGGTCTTTGATGGCCGTGGCTTCAGTCGAGCACCGGGTGATGATATGGGTTGGTGTGCTGGAGTAAATCCTCTTTTTCAGACGATCTCCCTGCATCAGGCGGTTAAGGTGTTCTGCAATCCAGTACCCGGTTAGTTGTCCGTTTGTTTGGACACTGGACATGGTGGGGAAAGTCGTTTCGCAGATGATATCATCATTGTCAACACCGAGGACTGCAATATCATCCGGCACTGTGATTCCCGCGCCCATGCAGGCATCAAGCACCTGCCTTCCTCGTCCGTCCATGGCCACAAAAAGGGCAGTTGGCTTGAAGAGCGATTTCAGCCATTTCTGCATACGGGGCTGCTCTACGGCCCAGTCGGTTTTTTCGGCTCGTGTGGGGCCTTTATACGCGTGGTATACTCCTCCCGCTTGTTCCACTATCTTTCGAAACGCCTGTTCGCGTTCGCGTGACCAGTAGAGGTTATAAGGGTCTCCCACGAAGGCAAAATGTTTATATTGGCGGTTCAGGAAATACTCGGCGGCCAGCTGTCCGCAGGCATGGGAGTCGAAGCGAGTACAGGTGTATTTGGCGAGAGGATGCGAATTTTCCAGCATTGGAGGAGAGGGTTCGAGAACTACGACTGGTACTCCCGCCTGCGATATGAGCGTGGCATCTTTAATGTTGCAGGCCCCCGTGATGATGCCGGTGCACCCCCAGCGCTTGAGGTCAAGCAGCCGTTGTTCGCCAGGACGTCCTTCCATGTGATAGAGGCGCCATGGACCGTGAAGCTTGACGTATTGTATAATGCCTCGAAATGAGTCGAAGTGTCCTTTGAGAGTCAGCTGGGTAAACACGGCCACTTGCGGGATACGTGATTTGGAAAAATTCATGAAATAATTTTACTGAAAAAGAGGATAGGAGGCAAGTGCGGTGTGCGCAAAAGTAAAAAATGTTTTGCGCAAAAGAGGGTAGAGAAAATAAACGCAGGTGATTATAGTAATAATATAAATTTGGTTCAGTTTTGAGTATCGATGTAATAACGATGGCTAAGGCGGGTTTCGCCGTGCAATAAACAAATGAGGGAATAGCGATGAAGATTACAAATGTAATGGCGGCTGTGATGGCCGTAACAGTGATGGGTACAGGCGTAGCTTGGGCTCTGCCGGTTGTATCTGACGTGACGCTTGCACAGCGTCCTAACTCGCGGATTGTGGATATCACCTACATGTTGGCGGGCGAGGATGCGATTGTGACGGTCGGGATAGAGACCAACGGGATTGCCATACCGGACAGTGCGGTAACGCGTCTCTCGGGAGATGTCTGTAAGGTGGTGCAGACTGGCGTGAACAAAAGCATTGTATGGAATGCGGGTGAGGACTGGCCTGAGAATATTAATGCGTCGGCCAGAGCGCGAGTGACAGCATGGTCAACTAACGCTCCGCCGCAGTATATGGTGATTGATCTGGAAGGAGGGGCTTCTGCGATTTCATATCCAGTTTACTATTATACCAGTGCAGAGGCTGTGCCTGATGGGGTGACGAACTATGTATACAAGACTCTACGTCTGGCAATGCGCAAGATTGCGCCTACTGGCGGGTCAGGGTTTACTATGGGTTCACCTGTGAATGAGTTGGAGAGAAACGCGGTCCGCGAAGGGCAGGTTCAGGTTTACCTTACGCAAGCATATTATATCGGAGTATACGAGTTGACTCAGCAGCAGTGGGAGCAAGTCATGGCCACAGTCTATTCGTGGCCCTCTCACTGGAGCAATAACGACTATAAACTGACACGGCCGGTGGAGCAGGCCTCTTACTATGACGTTCGTGAAAATCCCAGCGGCATTGGTAGCGCAATCAGCCCCAACTGGCCCGCATCGAGTGCGGTCGGTGCCACATCGTTCATGGGCAAGCTGCGGGCGAAGACTGGACTGGATACCTTTGATCTTCCGACGGAAGCGCAATGGGAATATGCCAGCCGGGCAGGGACTCCCGGTGCACTGAACAATGGTACGATGAACATTACGAACCTCAATTCCGATGCCAACCTGGCTCTGTTGGGGCGCTACGCGTATAATGGAGGCAAAATTAATGGCACGACAACGCCCTCTGCTGATTGCACGACCGCAAACGCGACTGCTGCCGTGGGTTCCTACGTTCCGAATGCGTGGGGTCTGTATGACATGCACGGAAACGTCTTCGAGTGGTGTCTTGACTGGATGTCCACCTCCCAAGCGCTGCCCGGAGGCACAGATCCGAAAGGTGCAACTTCGTCGCCCACGGGACGTGTGCGCCGGAGTGGAAGTTCTATGCACCCCGCAAAGGATTGTCGTACGGCGCTCCGCAGCTACGGTGGTCCTAATTTAAGGATTGGTGGTGACACAGGGTTCCGCGTTGCGAGAACGCTGCAGCCTTAGGTTTCATGGGTCGGGGTATTTGTACTTGAGTCGGTGTGCGGCAGTTTGCAGTTAAAGCTTTCCCTTGATACATACATGTACGGGGAGCGCATTAAAAGAGAGTTTTGGACCGGAATATGTCTTTATCTGATTTAATAAGAAGGAAAATTGTCATGAAAAAAAGAGTGATATGTTTTATTTTAATTGTGGGGGCATTTCTGGTGTCCGGTGCCGGTGCTGAGGTGAGCGCGGTTTCAGACGATGCGTTACTGGACACGCGCATGCTATCGAGTGTTGTCGTGATTGAGAATCAGGATCTCGATACACGCAGTTATACGGTTGATTTGTCGGATGGCGCACCGTTGAATACCCAAAAAATCATAGGATCGTTAATTATTATACAGTAGGAAGAGGGAAGAGATATATGAACAGTTCATTTACAAGACGGAATTTTTTCAAAGGCGCTATGATTGGCGCAGGGATCGCCGCGATTGGCTCTCATGCTGCCGAGAAGGTCCCTGTAATTCAGGGCTTTGACGAAACCGATGCCGGTAATGTCAGCAAAGATGCATGGAAGCCAGTTTCGGATCGTAAGATAAAGGTCGGCATCGCAGGTTTCGGGGTTTGTCAGTTCGGGGCACAGTTCGGTTTTCAAAACCACCCGAACGTGGAGGTGGTGGCTGCCACTGACCTGTTTCCTGACCGGTGTGCGGAACTGGCAAAACGGGTTGGTGCAAAGAAAACATATGCATCCTGCGAAGAGATGTTCGAGAAGGATAAAGAGATTGAGGCGGTCTTTATTGCCACCGATGCACCAAGTCATGCACGGCTATGTATCGCCGGGCTGAAGCGGGGTCTGCACATGGCAACGGCTGTTCCAGCGGTCTTTGGTGACGACCAGCTGGAACTGGCGGATGAACTGCTGGCGACTGTAAAGAAGACGGGGCTGACATACGCGATGTTTGAGACATCATCATACCATGCAGATAATTACGCCATGCATCAGATCTACAAGGCAGGGGGCTTCGGTAAGCTGATCTACAGCGAGGGGGAGTATTATCACTACGGCAATCCAACAAAAGGATTGGGTTCCTATAAGAACTGGCGTCACGGGCTGCCGCCGCAGTGGTACCCGACCCACAGCAACGCGTATTATACCTGTGTGACGCTGGGTTCATTCATCTCTGTTTCGTGTATGGGCATGCCGAGCATTCAGGAGCGGCGTATGCCTAAAAATAACGCCTATAAGAACCCCTACGGCTCGGAGATCGCGCTCTTCCGTACAAACGAGGGAGGTATGTCACGCATGAATGTCTGCTGGGATATGCCTGGTACCGGCGGAGAACAGGGACGTATTTACGGGCAGAAAGCATCGTTTGTCGGTCGGTATAGCGGCAAGGTGGATGTTACCAAAGTCAACGTCGCGAAGCCGCCTCTGCCACCCGGCATGCCGGCTGGTGCTCATGGGGGCTCAGAGGGTTATTTGGCCGATGATTTCATCAATGCAATCCTGCTCAAGCGAAAACCGCGTGTGGATGTGGCCTGCGCACTTAACACCACGGTTCCAGGTATCATCGCTCACCAGTCGGCCATGAAGGATGGCGAGACACTCAAGATTCCACAGTATCAGGTATAGGCTTTGTCTAACACCTTGTCTCTCACCAAAATCAAATCAGACTAAGTTCGAGATCCCGCAAGGCGGGATTCGAGCTTAAGTGGGTTCCAGCTGACCTTTTCCTCTTCCCTATCTACGATAGCGTTTTCGTTGCTTAATGTGAGGTGTCCAACCCCGACCACGTGCGGTTACGTGCCTCTTTTCTGTAATGGCTCATAGAGGTGCCAAAACGTTTTCTGAACAATCTTGCGAGATAACTCTCACGCTCGAATCCGCATTCACGTGTGATATCGCCGATCGGCAGGTTGGTGTCGGAGAGGAGGGAGCAGACGCGTTCCAGACGCACGCGCTGTATTTCATCCAGAATAGTATGGCCCATTACTGACTTGAAGTGGATTTCAGCGAAACGGCGTGATGATCCGAATTGAAGGACGACATCAGGTACACTAATCGCCCTGTGTCCGGCCTCTTTCCATATATATTCGAGAGCACGGGCCGTCTGGCGGTCCTCAATGGCTGTGGCTTCAGTTGATCCTCGAGTGATAATGCGGGTCGGCGTGCTGGTGTAAATTTTCTTTTTTAGACTCTTCCCCTGCATCAGGCGGTCGAGCTGTTCCGCGACCCAGTACCCGGTTAGCTGGCTGGTTGTCTGCACACTGGACATTGTGGGAAAAGTGGCTTGACAGATGAGATCATCATTATCAACACCGAGCACTGCGATATCATCTGGCACCGTAATGCCTGCGCCCATGCAGGCATCGAGTACCTGCCTTCCGCGACCATCCATGGCGACAAAAAGGGCTGTCTTTTTGAAGAGCGATTTTAACCACTTCTGCATGCGGGGCTGCTCGATGGCCCAGTCAGATTTTTCCTCTCGTGTGAGACCTCCATATGTATGGCAAATTCCGCCAGCCTGTTCAACTGTATCACGGAATCCCCGTTCACGATCAAGCGACCAGTAGAGGTTGTATGGGTCTCCCGCGAACGCGAATTGCGTGTAGTGGCGGGTGAGAAAATACTCGGCGGCCAGACATCCGCAGGCATAAGAGTCGAAACGTGTGCAGGCATATTTGGCCAGAGGGTGCGACTTTTCCCGCATAGGAGGAGAGGACTCGAGAACCACTACAGGGACACCCGCCCGGGCAATAAGTGCGGCTTCTTTTTTGTCACACGCCCCTGCGATGATGCCGGTGCAGCCCCAGCGTTTGAGGTCAAGCAGCCGTTGTTCGCCGGGACGTCCCTCCATGCGGTAGAGGCGCCAGGGACCGTGAAGCTTGACGTATTGTAGAATGCCGCGAAATGAGTTGAAGTGCCCTTTGAGAGTCAGCGAGGTAAGCACGGCCACTTGCGGGATGCCTGAGTTTGAAGTGCGCATAGAGCAAAAGATACCGGAAGATTGAGGGAGGTGGCAAGTCTATTATGCGCAATAGTGAAAAAGATTTTGCGCAATAATGGGTAGATATACCCTAACAGGGGAAGTATAATAACTATAACTTGATAAAGGTTTTTGTGCTGTAAAATGGAAGGGTATGCTGTTATGAATACAATCGTAAAATTACTGGTAGGGCTGTTTGTTGGATCATATGCGTGGACATCAACTGCGAGTGACATCTATGTGGATGTGCACGGAACGCCCGCCACCGACTCCAAGACTTGGAACAGCGTCAGCTTCGGCACGACAGGCGAATCCGGGTTTCTGGTTGATAAGGATGGAGACCTAACGACCGTCAAGGTCGACGTCACGGCCGTGGGTTTGGTCAGCAGCGTGGCCAGCCAGCCTTTTACCGGCGAGGCAGCGGAGTTCGAGCCTGCTCGTTCGCCCGACAGCAAACAGTATTACCGTGCAGACGGCGGGGCTATGACCGCCGATGTCACCGGGCTTGATCCGTCCTCGAAGTATACCTTTACCTTTGTGGGCCAGCGTATCTACAGTGGTTCTGGACTTACGCGTTATACCGTCGCCGGCGCCAACAGCGGATACGATCTACTTGAAACGAAGGACAATACCTCCTCCGTTGCTATTGTCACCGGCATTACTCCGACCTCCTCGGGTGTCGTAACTCTCTCCGTCCAGCGGGAAGGAAGTGCTGTTCCCTATATCCTCGCCTTCAAGATACAGCAAGTCAGTAACTCCGGCACCTTCTACGTGGACTCGATCAGCTCGGCCTCGGCCGACCCTAACGGCTACTTCTGGAACGCACTCCCATTCACTGTCTATCGAGACCCTCGGATATTGACCAACCGTCTGGGTGTAGCGTCCGGGTACACGATAACACTCACCTCCACCCTTCTTCTTTCTGCCATCGCGACCATCCCGCTTGAGGGCGATGCCGCTGAGTTCGAACCTGCCCGCACAAGCCTCTCATACCCTACCGGTCAGGCTTACGGGAACAATTCCCGTCCGAAAGGCTCGCTCGTCATCTCCAACCTTGTGCCGGATCGAGTTTATAACTTCACCTTCACCGGGTCACGGGGTTATTTGGCTGGTACTGCCGAGCACTACAATTTCAAGACCCTTTACCGTGCCACAGGCTTCAATACCGTCTCCAACACTTTGGTCGCACATTACAACACGAGCAGCGTTGCTCGTGTCGAGAACGTATTCTCTTCCTCCGACGGGACCATCACCCTCGATGTCACCGCCGCTGCGGACAACAACTCAGAAAACACTTTTTACATCATCGGTTTCAAGATGGATGCGTTATCCCCGATCGCTTTCCCCGTCATTGTCGAGCAGTGCGTTGGTGGAACCGTCGCCAGCACTACACACACCTCCGACGGTGGTGGTCTTTATTGGGTTGACTCCGGGGATAGCATCACCTTAGAGGCCACTGCGAAGAGTGGCTGGACTTTTGTCGGCTGGGGTGGGCCGGATTGCAACTCTAAATGCGACAAAATTCATTATGCTTGACAGCCGCTCAACTCTCCCTCGAATACATCCTTCGCGGATGTGTAGTCCAAGATCCGGCGCGGATAATTATTTAT
>JAQIBS010000016.1 GCA_027858965.1 Kiritimatiellia bacterium | reverse complement strand
TCGCACCGGGTGTCTCTCTCTAAAGTGTCGTTTTGGTTTACAACATAATAGAGGTTTATGCCCGGTGTTTTAAGCATTATTTAGCATTATTTACCCACAGATTCAGCGGAAGACCCTTATGTCTACACCCGATAAGAACAATACGACAAAAGGCGCTGAGCGCTCTTCGGACGCAGGAGTGAATGCGTGGAAGGTCAACCGGACGGGGCTTGCGTCTCCGGTGACGGCAGAGAGTCAGACTCAGAGTCATGAGGAAACAGTCAAGGCGACACCTGAGGGTGGTGTGCCTTCCGCTTTCAAACCCATTGCGCGGAAGCGGGGTAAAGGCTGGTTGCTCTTGAATCTTGCTGCTGCTGTGGCGCTGCTGTTGGTCTTGGGCAAGGTGTGGTTCGACAACCGTAGCGGCACGTCATCCGGGATTACCTCAATCCAGAGGTCAAAGGCGGAGCCCGGCACAAAGTTGTTGCCGGTAACAGAGCAGGATTCTCACATGCCAAAGTATCGGGCACTGGTCATTGGAATCAATAAATACGCCCAGGCGGGCGGAGAGGGATGGCCGCAACTGCGCTCCGCGCGGGGAGATGCCGAGGCCATCGCTGAAACGCTTGCCAGTGAGTATGGGTTTGAGGTGCAGACCCTGCTCGATGAAAAGGCCACCCGCGGTGCCATTCTGAACGCCATGGACGATATGGCCACGACGGGTGATGACGGGGCTGACCTCATCTATTTTGCGGGGCATGGTTGTTTTGACGAGGAGTTGCAGGAGGGCTACTGGATTCCGGCTGATGCGCGTAAAACCATTGATGGCCATGATGCCAAAGAGGGCTGGTTGTGGAACTCGACGCTGACGCGCCTTATCAGCGCGTCAAATGCCCGTCATGTTCTGGTGCTATCAGACGCCTGCTATAGCGGTTCGCTTTTCCGCGGGGACCAGCCTCTGAGCGCACGCAGTAGCCAGGGCTGGTACGAGCGGGCCATTTCCAAACCGTCGCGTTACCTGATTACCAGTGGTGGCTTGGAACCGGTGTTGGACAGCGGGGACGAACACAGCGTGTTTGCCCAGCAAGTACTCAACTATCTCAAGTACAGTGATCCGAAAGTTTTTTCGGCGAATGATCTTGGATCGGCCTTACGCGAACGGGTGGCGGCATTGACTGGTCAGATGGTGCAGATGGGGCCGCTTCCGGTGAGCGGTCATGCAGGGGGTGAATTTGTGTTCGTGCGTCAGGAGGCGGGTTTGCCGCTTGCGCAGTTTTCGCCCGTTGCTCCAGTGAATCCGGTAGGCGGATTGAATACGCGTGGCGCGGACGCGTCGGACGTGAAGAAGTCGCGGGATGAGGCACTGCGGAATGCGTTGGCGCTCACCCGTGAAGGGGCGCCCAAGTCCGCAAACAGCCTGATCAATGTCGTCTTACAACAGAATGCGCAGGACCATCTTGCGCTCGCCGTTTCGGATTACATCAAACGAAACGAGCGGCAGGAGGGGCGCGACGAGCTACAAAATCTGATCGATAAAATTGAGAAGAAAAGCAAAGAGAATGTTGCCGCAGGAGCGGCCGTCCCGGCTTTGTCGCGGCCTCGTGTTTTAGCCTGTCTGGGGCCTGAACTGCCATCCGGAGGGCCGGATGCGGAGAACATCGCCCTGCTTTATCGCATCGTGCTGCGATCGGAATTGGAAAGCCATGCGAGTTTAAGGGTGATTGAACGTGAGGCACTGGAGACGCTGTTGCAGGAGCAGAATCTCGGCACCTCCAATTTAGCTGACTCGCGTGCACGACTGGCGATTGGCAAACTGCTGCCAGCCAGCCTGCTTTTGCTGGGCGATGTTCTTCCGTCTGAAAAAGGGGACTCGTTGTATTTGCGGTTGGTCGACACCGAGACCACTCAGGTGCTGGCCTCGTTCTCTGCCAAACGTCTGGCTGAAGATGATCAGGAAAAGGTCTGTGCCGAACTGGCCACCCGCATCGCGGAACGCATCGTTGCTCTCAAGCCGCTGTTGGCACAGGTTACAGAGGTGAACGGGACACGGATACGAGCTAGTCTGGGAACCTATCATGCGCTGAACAACGGAGCAAGCTTTACGGTACTCTCCCGCAAACTGCGCGACAAAAAGGTTCCTGATGATTTTGAAGAACGTGAACTTGGAATCGCGACGGTGCGTAAAGTTTCAGAGTTCTCTTGTGAGCTGGATGTTGTGTGGAATGAAAAAGTTCCTTCGAAAAAGGATGACTTGTGGATTAAAGAGCGAGGCGGCGATCGAGGGGTGGGGTTGTGAGGACGAGCTTTTTGACCCGCTGACGCGGGCACGGCTATCGCCTCAAGGCTCAAAGTCCTCGCAACCCCACCCCTCGATCTTGGAAATTATGGAGGGGGGAAGCGGCGGCAGGTACGTGAGGCGATGCGGATGAACTTCTTGACCCGCTGACGCGGGCACGGCTATCGCCTCAAGGCTCAAAGTCAGCCTTGCCCCTTCAGGGCAATCTCGTATCCTTTCATTGCCCTTTTTAAAACGCGCAGCGGTTTTTTCTAAAACAGCGATGTTGAAAACACAACGGACTGTTGATTAATAGACTTATGCATTCTACATCAGCTCAGTTTGATTACGGCTGAAAGCTGTTTTAGTTAGGGATTTTGAAAAAGATGTTGCTCACTCAGGCTCATCGATGAAAATTCATCTTTGCGGATGTAGACCAGTTCCTGCTCGCCAATACTCCTTATCGCGGTTCGCTTGAGTGAGAGGAATGAGCGCAATGAGCCTTCCTGCTCCGGTGAGACACTGAGATCGAAGCCCCGGCGGGAGATGGCGAACGAAAGCGAGCTGAGCTTTTCAAGGCGTGAGGCTAGATTGATGCATGAACCCACGTAGTCTGCGCCGCCTCCGATGGAGATGACCTGCCCAAGCGCGATTCCGCACCGCAGACGGCAGGGCGGGTTGCTAACCGCCTTGCGGATCTCCGACAGAAAGGTGGTGCGGTAAAGATCGGTGATGGACAACAGGCTCTGGACAATGTTGACTGTGCCGGAAAATCCCTGGCACAAATCAGTGTCCCACATGAAAAGGATGCCATCGCCCAGAAATTTTGCATAGAATGGTAAACTGCCCCATAGACGAACAGTTGTGCCGTCCGACCCCTCTTTGAATTCCCCTGCAAGTTGCTGAAACAGCCACTTTAAATAGCGGGAGAGAAATTCAGGAATCACGAGGTGTGATTCCACCTGATTGCAAAAGCTGGTGAAGCCTTCGAGATCAAAGAATGCCACCATAGTCTGCACATAATTGCCTTTGCTGGCGACGTTGCCGAGTCCGAGGACCGATGGATTAAAGGTCGCGAAGGATTCTTCGGTCAGCGCGTTGAAGCGCACCCCGGGGCCGTAGAGAGACTCATCGCCGGGAACTTGTGTGTACGGGAAAGAAAGTTGAGGCACGGTTGTTGTGTCCTTTCATGTGTGTTGGTGGTCATGGGTCAATAGCTGTTTTCTCACAGAGGCACAGAGCCACGGAGGTCATTGCAGCGCAGTTACTTAGACAGGATTACAGGATTTGAAATATGGTTTGGCATCGTAGATGCCTTCGGCAACCAGCTTCGTTGGTTCAGCCTTATTTCTTTGTGACTTAGCGTCTCTGAGAGCGAAAATACCTTCGAAGTAATGAGATCATGTTAATCCTGTAATCCTGTCTAAAAAATATCGTGTTACGGGCAATGCCCGCGTTACTTGGCATCCTGTCTCCGCCACTCCAGCTCCATTCCCTGATACCCTAAGCGGGCAGAGGGAAGGAGAATCTTCAGTTCCCTATCCCGCTGTGACAAGTCGTTGTCGGTATCTGCAGGTCCATGATGGGTGATTACCAGTTGGTGGGCACCGACTGCCTGTGCCACTTCTACGGCTTCCATCCAGGTGCTGTGCCCCCAATCAGGAAAGTGGGCGGAGGGGGCATGACCTTCCATGATCAGGATGTCGGCTGGTCTGGGTTCGCGGCAGAGTTTAAACAGGGCGGCACGCTCGGACTCATCCGATGCCGCCCATTCGAAATCAGTGGCAAAGACCATTGATGCACCTGTGTTGCGGTGATCAAGACGGTAGGCATGGCATCCGTTGCGGTGGTGTAAGGCACACCAGCGTAGATCGAAGCCCCTGTGACAGTAAGGGGTGTCGCTGCAGGGGGAAGGCAGTGAGAGAAACTGCTGGTGCGCCCGCATCGGTGAAGGCCAGAAGGGGGCTGTGATGAGTCGCTGCAACGCGATTTCAGGGGTGATGCCTTCGCGTGTCGGTGCCGCAAAGATAATGTGCCAGTCGGGGTTGTAAATCGGGGCAAAAGAGGGGAGACCGATCAGGTGGTCCAGGTGGTAATGAGTGAAGAGCATCAGCACAGGGCAAGCCGCATTGGCGTCGGAGATGAAGGGTGCGAGTGTTTGCAGACCGGTGCCTGCGTCGAATACTATGCGTGTGCCGAGCCCGTCATCAATGAGCACTGATGTTGTGGCGCCTCCATATCGATTGTAATCGGGATGAGACACACAGGCTGAGCCTCGCACGCCGCCCAGCACGATCCGCATGTTCGCATTTTCCATCATCACATCTCCCGTTGCCTTCTCATACAGTTCAATTATCCCACAACCATTTCTGCGAAGCAACCAAATTTTATTTGACGCAACGGGTCGTCTGGTTCAGGCTAGGGCTGTTTGCCCGTGCATGCATGCTTGTAGTGCGTGAGTACAGATCAGGGTGCGTCACCGAGTCATCAGTCGTGTGTCAAAAAAAGCGGGCAGAGGAGTATCTCCTCTGCCCGCAAGGGTATGGTTTGTTATGTATGTAAAATCAATCAGCGGGTTTCCAATTCCAATTCAACCTGAATAAACGTCACACAGTCTTTCCTGAGCAACTTCGTAGTTAAACCCGTTTAATTTTAATTGATGTGTATAATTTTAGCCTGTAGTGGCGCAATTTGATATGGTAAAATTGCAACTATGGCAGGTAAAATTGCGAAGAAAAATTATCGACGTGTGGGGCTGCTGATTGAGACTTCACATGAATTCGGACGTGAGCTTTTACGCGGCATCCGCAGATATGATCAGGAGTCGCATGCCCATTGGGGATTTTTTCTCCTTCCTGGTGGAATGAGTCAGGATATGGGAAGTATCAAATCATTGGATTGTGATGGGATGATTGCCCGCCTCTATGGACAGACGCGTTTGAAGCTGGCTTCAATTGTTGAAGCATCGGGCTGTCCTTTGATCATGGTTGACCCGGATCGCGGGTTGATGAACAAAGAGGAGAAAATCTGGACCAATCCTGTTCTGACAACGCATACTGACAGCATTGTCGGGATGGTCTATACGCATTTATATGAAAGTGGCTGTCGTCACTTTGCCTATGTGCATAGCAAGGTGCAAACAGTTTGGTCGGAGCGGCGCGACAAGGTGTTTACCCGCATTGTGAAAGCAAATGGATTTGCCTGCGACATCTATCGGAGCATAAGAAAGCGTAAGGAGAATGCGTTCGAGGATGACATATCCCGGTTAGGTGAATGGATTTCAAGACTGCCGGAGGGAACCGGACTTTTTGCTGCTATGGATGAGCGTGGACAGAATGTGCTTGAGGCCTGTAATGAGTTTGGTGTTCGCGTGCCGGAGGATCTTTTGGTTATTGGTATTGATAATGACCCGCTGTTGTGTGATCTTTGCGAACCCACACTGAGCAGTGTTGCGATGAATGTGGAGCATGCGGGATTTGAGGCCGCAGAACTGCTTCATAACATAATGGAAGGCAAAGTTTCAGGGAAAGATGTTGTCATTAATGTGGAGCCGACGCATATTTTCCGACGCGAATCGACAGCCAACTTTTTTCATCAGAATCCCATTGTTGCCAAGGCCAAACGCTATATGTTGATGCATTATAGCGATTCTGCAATGCAGATGAATGATGTAGTCGCCCACTGTGGCGTTTCACGTCGGATGATGGAAGCACATTTTGCACGTTCTGTTGGTCGTACTCCTTTGCGATTTCTGACAGATATAAGAATGGAGAGGGCGGTTGCATTGCTGATAGAGCAGAATTATGCTGTGTCCGAGATAGGGAAGATGTGTGGTTTTTCAACTGCAAATTATTTTACAAAAGCGTTTCGACATAACTTAGGCTTTTCGCCTCTGAACTATCTGGAGAATATGCAGAAGTAGGGGGGTGTTAGGATGTTAGGCTGCTAGGATGTTAGGCTTTAGGATTTTAGGCTTTAGGGTTTGGTCTGGGTTTTCGATATCGCAATCGGTATCGGCATCGGAATCGAATTGCAACCGTATGTTACTGCGTCCGATAGCGATAGCGATCCCGATACCGAGTGGCGATGAGTCATCAAGGAATAACTCCGAAGAACCATCAATTTGAACAGGAAAGAAATATGAATTTATATGATACACATGCGCATTTTAATTTGAATCCCGGCGAGAGTGCCGCGGTGATGACCCGAGCCCTGGAGGCAGGTGTCACTCAGCTTGTTGCTGTTGGAGGAAGCCAGGATCTGAATGCCGGAGCCATTGCGGTTGCCGATGCTTTTGCGAGTAATGTGCGACTGGCTCTGGGATTTGACCGTAGCCAGGCAAATGATGCAGATGTCGCTGTTTATATTGAAACGCTCAGGAAACTTAATGAGCTTACCCCAATGGCGGCAATTGGTGAGACAGGCCTGGATTTTCATTATGAGGCTGATACAGCCGATGCTCAGTGTGAGCTTTTTGCAGCTCAGCTGGCATTGGCAAATGAGTGGCATAAACCAATTATCATTCATACCCGTGAGGCAGATGAAGCAACACTGAGAGTCCTGGATGAAACACCTTGGTCAGGAGAGGGATTGCGTGGAGTGATTCATTGTTTTACTGGTACTAAGGAATTTGCTAAAGAGCTTCTGGATCGGAATCTGGCCATCAGTTTCAGCGGAATTGTCTCTTTTAAAAATGCGGATATGTTGCGTGAGAGTGCCGCTTTTGTACCTGATGATCGACTGATGATTGAGACTGACTCACCTTTTCTTGCCCCGGTTCCCATGCGTGGGAATCGCAATGAACCCGCTTTCGTGAAACATGTGGCTGAGTGTCTGGCTGAGGTGCGCGGTGATACGGTAGATCATATCGCTGAGGTGACGATGCGTAATGCTGTTGAAATGTTTGGGTAGGATAAAGAAGTTCTGAAGTGTGCGAGTTGAAAAGGTCGTATTCATGAATGCAGTGGGTGTTTTGGCCCTTTATGGAGGGACGGTGGCCTCACCGTCCGCGGTCCCAGAGCCTGGGACCCTCCACATTCATCATTCATAATTCACCAACTTTTTGGTGGCTTTTATCTGAATATTAAAAGCGTGCCTTTCGGATATACCGGGGGGAGGTTTGGGTTGATAATCTTTTCAATGCGAAGTCCGTTGAGGGGCACCTCAGTGTCAACAGCCGCAGTTCCGTCAAAGTAGAGGATGATGTCATTTGATCCATCGGAGCTGATCTCAAAGGCAGTGGCTGTGGCGCGTATGCTCTGATCTGTGAGATTGTTGAATGGTCGCGTGGTGTCATCAGCATCGCCACTCAGGTTCTGCAGAACAGCATTACCGTTCTGATCTGTAACATAGACAAGAATCTCTTCGCATTGCTGATAGCCAGATGGCTCGCTTGCATCGATATGATAACTGACGATGCGGTAATTGCCCTTGGGCAGGTCACCCAGAGTGACACGTACTATGCCGCTGTTATTTTTAACATGATCTTCGCCTAGATGAGAGAGTTCGTTTGTGAGGATTGAGTCGCCACGGTCGCGCCAGTCAATGGATCCTGTTGTAACTCCATTGGTATTCAGGTTGTCAATTGTGAAGGTGAAGCTGCTTCCGTCATCAGCAGTTAATGCTGTGGGGTCATAATTGTAGTTGTTTATCTGATTTGCGGGGGCACCGGCCAGTCCGATTCCGTTGGTGACTGCACGTTGTCCGCTGGGGCCGACATCGATTAATGCAAACGGTGTCAGAGTGATAGGCTCTAAAGTTGTATTCAGCACCAGATCAATTCCGTTGAGCGGTGTTAAAAATTTGCCGCTGTTTGAACGCCCCGGTGTGCCGTTAAAGCGCAGGATAACCGGGTCGGTGCCGTTGGCCCAGAACTCAAAAGAGTTGGCTGTTCTGAGGATATTGGAGGGGGTTAAATTGTTGACACCGCCAATGGAGAGCCATGAATCAGCGTGGGTGGGTTGCAACCGCTCATTGCTGACTGTGTCGGAGACGAAAACCTGGATGCGCGGGGATTGGCTGTTAGAAGCATCGATATGATAACTGGTTGCGGAGTAGTGACCGGCATACAGATTGCTCAGTGTCATGGTGATCGTCCCGGCGTTGTGTTTCACAAAATCCTCACCGATGCGCACCAGGCTTGAGGTGTTGGTGGAGTTGCCTTTATCCTGCCAGTCCACATCGCTCAGTGTCAGGTTGAATTTATCGTTTCCAATCTCTGTGGGGCCGTAGCCCGAAAGGCTAACGTTATTGTTTGTTGCACCAGGCAGTCCCGTTGCTCCCGCCTCGATTCGTTGACTGTTGGGACCGATATCTATGGTGGTATAGTGATAGTTTGTTACGGATAAATCTCCGGTATATGGTTTGGCTGCGATGCTGTACATATTCCGGCCGCCTGCACCGGGCAGTGTCTGTGGATGGAAGGTGTATGAATCGCTGAGACGGGAAAGGGTATAAACGGTAAACGTGTCAACACTCATATTCCAGCTCAGGGTTGTCTGTTTCCATCCATGATCGGTTACCCAGCTCATGCTTGTATCCAGAGTGGGCGGATCACCGCTGTTATCATCGCCAACACGGTTGTCAATTGAGAGATAAAATGTGGTTGGTGTGTCAAAGGTTACATCTATAGTTACATCCGAGTCTGTTTTATCATCATTGGCTGTCAGGATGTAATCCATTCCCTCCATCTCGGTGGGGAGAGATGCGATGGTGTAGGTGCGGTCAATAAAGACGTTTTCGCCATTCGCAAGACCACCTGTGCTTAGCAGATAAACACCGTTGGCATCATTGCTGTTGTTGTTTGTCACACTTGTCAGCGCAGCGTTAACGTTACTGCCTGTAATTCCAATTGTCAATACGGCAACTGTTATCCACATATTTATGTTTTTCATACAGCACTCTCCTGTTATTTTGTCTGTAATCTTCTATAAAAAAAGACTAGTACATATGATATACATAAGGAGCCGGTGTGGCAATAATTTTTGTTGATTTTGATCAGAATCGTAGTTCTCCGAACTCTTCCGGCGCATGAAAATTCAGCTCTTTGACCGGTGACCAGCTGAGCCAGTGGGGGTGGGATGTTTCACCAGCGCATTTATAAAAGTTGCTCCGCCAGACGCTATCTGTTTTGCAGGATACTTTACCTGTGAACTCTTCTATTACGCTTAATGGAATTTTCATAGAGAGATGCCATTTCAGCGAAGTGGCTATCTCCGGATCTACAATGTGAGGGAGAGAGGAAAATATTTCAATCCTACGGCAGAGATCCTCGGGTACCAGACGGAATTTTTTGAATCCATTCGGGGTGCGGGTCCAGTCTTCAATATAGGAGAGCAGCAGAGTGCCGCCGGCACTGGCCTCAAAATTGAGATAGCCGTGGTTAGGGTCAGGACGTACAAAGAACTCCACGCAGCTGTCTTTGCATACAGATGAATGGAAGCCAGTGTGTACGGCTCTCACATACTGATCGTCAACATCAAAACGCAGGTAGAGATTCTTTGTGTCGTGCAGCAGGGCAAACCGGGTGGGGGGATGATGGCTGGATGATTCAACCCGCACCTGATCAACTTTGCCTGTTTCGGCCTTGGAAAAATCAACTTCGCATAGCTCTGTTGTTTTGATTCTGTTAACTTTGTAAGATTTCATATTTTAAATGTCCGTAGAAGTGAGTGGTACAGTAGAGTCACAACCCAGCGTGAAGCTTATGGCGTGTAGCTTGTAGCTAGTAGCTTGTAGTTTGCGTTGCTGTATTTGCTGCCAGCTCCAGCTACAGACTACCAGCTACCAGCTCAAGTTGCAGCTTCTGAGCTATAAGCAACTAACGAACTAATGAATTAACGCACTTCTTACCCCTGTTTCATCTCCTGCACAGCGTTGTGCAGGTTGGCAAAGAGTGTATCCAGTTTTTGAAGAGGCACAGAGGAGAATGCAATTCTTAAGAGACCTGAGAGCATGATGACTCCGGTGCTATATTTCTCAAGCAGGAGTTTGCGCAGGACTTCGGCATCAACACCCTGTGGCTTGACGCACATAAAATAACCGGAGTTAAACGGCATCGGCGAAAAGGACTCAGCATACTCAGGATGTTCGCTGAATATCGATTCGATGCGGTTATAGCGCTCTTGTAGCGTTGCAAATTTATTTTGTTTCTGTACTTTATATTCAGGCAGTTCATAGGCGTGCAACAGGAAGTGTTGGGCAAGGCTTGATGTGCTTGAAATAGAACCACGCACAACTCCTGCGGATTTTGCCTCCAATGCTTTGTATTGCTCTGCTTTACATGCTTTGCAACCGAAAGTAATGAATCCTGTACGGAATCCCCAGACATAGTCTTCTTTGGTCGGTCCATCCAGTTTGACGGCCAGCACATTGTCGTGGCAGTTTGCCAGCTCCGCAAAGAGCGACTCTGTATGCACACCCTCTTTGTAGACCAGACCGAAGTAGGCGTCATCAACCAGTATTACGAGTTTCTTGCCGGCATCTGCCGCACGAATCACTGCTTTGCAGATATTTGCGGCATCTTCGATGGTGGCTGAGTATCCGGTTGGGTTGTTGGGAAAGTTCAGAAGAACAATCTTCTTCTGACCCTCAGCCATAAGCATTTCTTCCATGCCGGCCGCATTAAAAGCGCCATCCTGGAACATAGGAAATGTTGTTAGCTTTGCACCGTAACCCTCATGCATGAGCAGGTCATAGTTGTCCCAGTAGAGATCTGGCAGAATAACAGTGTCGTCCTGATCTATAAAAAGGAGAGATGAAATACTTAAACCGTGTGTCAGGGCGTGGGTAACTACGGGAACACTGAAATCTTTGTTATTCAGGGTCGGGTTTTTCTCAACCATCATCTCGCGCCATTTTTTGCGCAGAGCGGGAAGTCCGTAGCTGGGGGTATAGAGAAATGCTTTGTTGTCGAGTCCAACTTTTTCGGCGAGACATTCAAGGGTCAGTGGTGTTCCGTCATTTTCGAAGGCAGTTCCGATGGTTGCGTTGATGTCGGCACCTCTTGCCGCAGCGCTTTGACCGAGAATTCCTCGTGATGGGAAATATGCCCTTTTGCCTCGCTCAGAGAGCAGAGATGCAACGGGTGAGTTGGCAGAACCAAGTACGGTGTTAAGTTCAACAGCTAATTCATTAAGTTCCTGTGACATTTATGATCCTCGACAATTGAGTAATATTTTTAAATAATAAACACAGCTAAAAGTCACGACACATGACTATTTATCTCTTTAGCCATTAGATTATACGCTATCGTTATTCACCTGTCAATTACGCGGAAAATCTTTAGCTTCTCCCGTGGTGATATCGTGATAAGACGGGGGAGGGGTATTTGGCGGCAGCGCTGCACACAGCTCATCGTAAAGATGCGTTGCTTCGGTTTTTTTGTCCGCATTATCAAGCTCTTTGGTTGCTATCTCAAGAAAACGAAAATACATATTCTGCATGTTTCGTGTGGGAAATTCATCCAGAGTTTTCTTCATATAGCCTGCCGTGGGAGCGGCCAAAGCATAGTTAGGAGCGGTTTTCCATGTTTTCTGCTCAAGATTGCCTGTGAATTTTCCATTAAAAGTCATCAGCATCAGTGGCAGGTAGAGAGCCCGGCGATTGAGCAGAATTTGACTGCCGGTTGCATAGTCAACTCCCTGACTTGCCCAGTAAAGGGCGTGTGAGTACGCTATTCGCCAGTCCAGAGTGCAAAATTGCTGTTCAAGTTTGAGCATCAGATCAAAATCCAGGTTAAGAGCTTTGAGCCCCTCTCTGTTTTCAGGGCTGTCTTTTAAGGAGCCGTCCTGGTTGAGGAAAGGTTGCATTGTGGATGCCAAGTCAAATTTGTAGGTGAGATGAGCCGAGTCAATATTGGAACCGATTTTATTTTGGTAGAGCCAGGCAAGTTCTCTGTAGATTTTAGGGTCTTTGGGGTTGAAGCGCAGTGCTTCATCTCTCAATATGGATATGCCGTTTTTTACCCAGCGTAACCGGTCTTTCTCTCTCAGCATCATTATGCTGATGTTATAGGAGAGGTTCCATGCATTATATGTCCAGGCTTCAGATGCGTGGGGATCAAGCATTGTTATCCACTCGGAAAGCTGTACCAGCTCTATATAGCGCCCCTCCTCCTGTAATCTGCTGATTCTAAACCAGAGGACCTCTGATACAATACCTCGAAATCCTCCCAGTCCGGCCATTATAAAATTCAAGGCGGGTGGGACATCTGCACTGTAACTCAGATTGGATTTTGATAAACGGGAACGACGTATCTCGCCCAGCCGGCTGCTTTGCCAGGCTGCCAGCAGGACTATTGTGATAATGAGAGCTATTCGTTTAAAAATCATGATTGCATTATGGCAGAAATGAGTTCGAAAATCAATTATCTGTGGTTACAAAAAACTACATAACAATAAAACTTTGCGCCTTTGCGTCTTGGCGGGAGAAAATCTGATATGCTGCAACTCATAAAAATAACCACCTGAGTTTTGGGTAATATCGGATTGACAAAAGCGGAACATTTGGTTATATTGCCAAACAACCAAGCAAATAAGGTTTAAAAATATGACACCTGAAGAAAAAAAATTACTGGAAGCAAAGGCAAAGGTGCTGAAAGCACTGGCGCATCCGACCCGTCTCTGGATGGTGGAAAAGCTGGCGGACGGCGAAAAGTGTGTCTGTGAATTTGTTGATGCTGTGGACGCGGATTTTTCTACAATATCCAAGCATCTCTCTGTTCTCAAGCAGGCGGGGATTGTTGTTGATGACAAGCGAGGGAAGCAGGTTTTCTACACTTTAAAGGTGCCGTGCGTGATGAATTTCATGCACTGTGTTGAGGCAGTGATAAAATCTCAGGCAGAGACACATGCAGCTTTGGTAGGATAATTTACTGAATAATTAATAAATGGCAGATGGATATTATATTCCCTGCCCTTAGACAAAGGATAATATATGAACTGGAAAACTGAGTGGAAAAAATTGGCGGTTATAGCCGGAGTCTTTTTAGCGTTCTTCTATCTCCCTGTGGGAAATGTAAGATTTGATAATGCTATTATGGAGGCGCTATATCTTGCTAAATGGTATGCTCAGGAGCATGTTTTGCTGTGCCTTATCCCCGCGTTTTTTATTGCAGGGGCAATCGCGGTTTTTGTGAGTCAGGGTTCGGTAATGAAATATCTTGGGGCCAAGGCTAATAAGGTTCTGGCCTATGGAGTGGCTGCCGTATCGGGCACCATTCTTGCTGTCTGCTCCTGCACGGTTCTGCCGCTCTTTGCCGGGATTTATAAGATGGGTGCCGGGTTGGGACCTGCGTGCGCTTTTCTCTACTCGGGTCCGGCCATTAATGTTTTAGCAATTGTGATGACCGCTCGTGTGCTGGGGGTGGAGCTGGGAATAGCCAGGGCTGTCGGGGCAGTACTTTTCAGTGTGGTAATTGGTGTTTTGATGCACCTTATATTCCATAAGGAAGAAGCTGAAAAAGCGGCACTACAGATGGCAATGCCTGAGGAGGAGTTGAAGAGACCTCTTTGGCAAAACGCCCTCTATTTTGCTTCAATGGTCGGAATATTGGTCTTTGCCAACTGGGGGCGTCCTGATTCAGCTGAGGGACTTTGGGCTTCGATCTATGGTGTCAAGTGGTTTGTTACATCTGGTTTTGCGGTTGCATTAGGAGTGATGCTGGTGTGCTGGTTTGAGGTGGCTTGGTGGAAAGTGGTTCTGACCGCTCTGCCAACAGTGGGCTTGGCTGTTGCGTTTCCAGAACAGCCCTTGGTCGCATTTGCTGCTGGAGTTATCGGACTCTCTGCTTTTACGAGCACTGATAAAGGCGAGTCAGGTGAATGGTTTACCTCTTCCTGGGGCTTCACAAAGCAGATTATGCCATTGCTTCTTATCGGGGTTCTGGTGGCGGGTGCTCTTTTGGGGCGGGTTGGCCACGAGGGTTTAATACCCTCTGAGTGGGTTTCCGCAGCGGTGGGTGGTAACTCGCTGTTATCTAACTTCTGCGCATCTTTTGCAGGAGCTTTCATGTATTTTGCCACACTGACCGAAGTTCCCATTCTTCAAGGTCTGATTAATAATGGTATGGGCAAAGGTCCAGCACTGGCTCTGTTGCTGGCGGGACCGGCTTTGAGTCTGCCGAACATGCTGGTCATTCGTAACGTTTTAGGAACCAAAAAGACGATCGTTTTTGTGAGTCTTGTGATTATTATGGCGACTATCAGTGGAGTTATTTTCGGTGCTGTTTTTGCTGGATAAATGACAGATCGTGTGAAAAACGATATGGATGAATTTGCGCAGCAGCGCTAAAATGGAACAACACAACAAAGGAGAGTAGTCAAATGAAAATTCAGATACTGGGCACAGGTTGTCCAAAATGCAAGAAACTGGCAGAAGCCGCAGAGGCGGCAGCCAAAGATCTCCAGCTGGAATACGAGCTGGAAAAGGTCACAGATATAAATCAGATCATGGCGTTCGGGGTCATGATGACTCCCGCTCTGGCGGTTGACGGTGAGGTCAAAGTGTCCGGCAAGGTGCCTTCTGTTGATGAAATCAAATCTCTTTTGAGTTGAAGGAGAAATGCTTATGAAATTATTATTCAAATCGATCTCTTTACTTTTTCTGTTGGCGGGGGTGATTATGCTCTGTGCCTGCAGCAAGGAGAGTGTGTCGGAAACGGAATCAACCTCAAATGAGACAAAGGTTCAGGCACTTCCCAAACTGCTTGATCTGGGAGCCCATAAGTGTATCCCCTGTAAAAAGATGGCACCTATTCTTGATGAACTTGCCATTGAGTATAAAGGGGTGTTTGATGTTGAATTTATTGACGTCTGGCAGGCTGAGAATAAAGAGCGTGCGAAAAAATATATGATTGAGTCAATACCAACGCAGATATTCTTTGATGCAAGCGGTAAAGAACTTTGGCGTCATGTAGGCTTTATTTCAAAGGAAGATATTCTCAGTAAATGGAAAGAGCTTGGTTATGAATTGGAAAAACCGGTTGCCCAAGAGAGCATGAAGGTAACACAAAGCGTATGCTGTCCTAAATCGGCTTGCTCCCGTACCTGTGGAAAGTGAGTGAGTGCTTATGAAAAAAGTTCAAAATATACTTACAAAAGCCCTGCTGGTTTTTGCTTTGATCAGCATTGGTTTTGCGTTTGGAAAACACTCTATTAGAGGTGACAGTTCCCATGCAACTCAATCAAATGAGCAGGGTGACTATGTGGCCGTGTATTATATGCATTCCACATTTCGATGTGTCACATGTAACACCATTGAACAGATGACCAGGGATCTGCTGGATAAATTATATGCCGAAGAGTTGGCTGATGGTCGTATTAAATGGCAGGAAGTTGACTTTCAAGAGAATGAGGAACTGGCTAAAAAGTTTGAAATCGTTTCCAGCTGCGTGGTGGTTGCCTCGATAAATGATGGAGAAGTTACTGATTTTAAACGTCTGGACGAAGTTTGGACGCTGATGAAGGAACCAGATTCATTCAATAAGTATATCGGAGATGCACTCAATGAATATCTTCCAGACTTAGGAGGTCAGCTATGATATGGACAGCTATTTTATCGGCATTCTGGCTGGGTATTCTGACAGCGGTCAGTCCCTGCCCTTTGGCCACGAATATAGCCGCAATCTCTTTTATCGGCAGGAAATCGGGGCAAAAAAATGTTGTCATCGCTTCCGGTCTGCTCTATGCAGTGGGTCGAACTATGGCTTATGTTATTCTTGGCGGCATCATTACTGCAGGTGTGTTAAGCAGTGCGGAGAGCTCCCGTTTTCTTCAGAAGTATATGAATGAAGCTCTCGGTCCAATCCTTATCATTCTCGGGCTTGTGCTTTTGGGATGGATTGGCTCCGGTGTTTCACTCCACCTCGGTGCTGCTAAGCTACAGGAACGGGCAAAAGCCGGTGGAGTCATCTGGGCGGTTCCCATCGGTGCTCTCTTTGCATTATCATTCTGTCCTGTTTCCGCAGGATTATTTTTTGGAGGATTGCTTCCGATGGCATTGAAACAGAACTCTGTTATTGTGTTACCGGTTGTTTATGGAATTGGAACATCTCTACCAGTTGTAGTGTTTGCATTTATAATGGCGTTTGCTTCGAGTTATGTGGGTAAGGTTTTTAATAAGTTGACACAGATCGAACTATGGGTGCGTTATCTGGCTGGGACGGCCTTTATCCTTGCAGGTGTTTATTATTGCCTGACACATATTTATGGATTATCGTTTGCTTAAAGCCTGTAGCTTGTAGCCTGTAGCCTGTAGCCCGTAGCCTGTAGCCCGTAGCTGGTAGCAAAAGAGGAAGAGCAACCTACAAGCTACATGCTGGGTTTCGGGTAACGCCCGCGTTAGGATATTAGAGAGACTGAGTGTATGATTAAGAAAAATATTTTGATGATGATTGTTTTTGCTGCATATGTCGTTTATGCGGGAACAGCCGGGAATCCGGTTGAAAAAGAGGGAGTGAAGCCAGCTGTGAAAAATCAGGTTGCGAAGCGATCCAGTCATCTCGTTATCACGGCTGCTGCGCAGAGAGAGTTTAAGAATCAAAAGAATAAAAAGTGGTTAATTTCTTATAATGGAACATGTTCAGATATGCCTGCACTTGGGTTTTATCAGGATGAAGGACGGTCCGATTCTGACGGTTTGGTGGTGCAGCAGGCGGGTGTCGTGATATTTATTGAACAGAAAACTGTATCCCTGTTTGAAGAATGGGGTGATATCACAGTTGATTGTACGGATTACAATGGCGATAAACCGGGTGGCAAACAATTTATAGCGGCATTCAAAAAAAATGCTGTCAACGAATAGGGCCCAAGGCGAAATTAGTTATTGGCACCTGATGGCAGAGGGCTTTCAGTATCATTTAAAAATCATTTAAAAATAAAAAAAGCCGGTTGACTGTAAGGGCGGGTTCATGTACTATATTTGCATATTTGGCTAAGTAACTAAGAGAGTTTTTGATATGGAAGAGCTAATACCGCTATTTAAAGCATTATCGGATAGAAATCGACTTCGTGTTATTGCCGCACTCATGGGGCGTGATGAACTTTGTGCCTGTCAGATTACCGAACTGCTACAGGTGACCGGTGCAACTGCATCACGGCATATGGGTGTGCTTTTGAGAGCCGGTTTGATTAACAGCCGGAAGGATGGTCGTTGGGTCTATTATCGTATGGAAAAGGATACGGTGTCATTTTTGCCTGTTTTAAATTGGATTAAACGGGAGTTTGAAAATGATCCTGATATGGAATCTGACAAAAAGAAACTTGCGCTGATATATGAATGTGACCCTGAAGAGTTATGCCGAAAACAGCGCGGTGAGAAATGCTGTCCAGTGAAGAACAGTTGTTGAAGTATAATAAAGATAGTAAAGATACGGACATTTAGTAATTCGGATAAAAGGAGAACAGAGGTATGAAAAGTAGCAAATCAGAGTTGGAATCTAATAACACTCACACAACAGGTCCCGCTGAGTGTGGTGAAGGATGTGCCTGTAATTCAACGCAAGGAGGAGGAAAAGGCTTTAAATTAGTCTTGAGCCTAGGTGTCGTAACAGCCGTAGCTGGAATACTGATCTATAAAAACATTCAAGCTAAAGATACCGTGTCTCCTGATGCAGCTGATACGGAATCAACATTTTTAGCAGAACAAAAGAGCCCCGGCCTTAACGGGAATACGAGTGATCAAATAGCAACGGCGGAGAGTGCAGATCAGTCAGACAATATAAAAAATGTCGATTCCGATGTAGAATGGCTGTCTCTTAAATCACTCAGCGACTTAAATACCGCTGCTGCGACTCAGGATGCCGTATTTATTTTTATTCCTAACTCAGATGGCGATGTGATTGCCGACAATAGTATCAAGGCAGTAACAGCTGCACAGGCATCCATGAAACAACGAAAGATTACTCTTGGATTGTATACGCTCTCTGCCAGTTCACCGGATTACTCCGGGATTGTTGCTCAGGTTCAGCCTCCGGCAATTCTGGTTGCAAGTAAGGGGGGTAGCATGGCTCCGGTTTCAGGAGAGGTCAGCGAAACAAAACTTCTGCAGGCATTTATGACGACTAAATCCAGCGGATGCGGTCCAGCAGGTTGTGGTCCAGCAGGTTGTAAATAAGCACACGGGGATTTGTATGATTGACTATATCACAACCACATTGCAGGAGGTTGCATCACAGCCGATTGGTTTAGTTTTTGCTCTGTTGCTTGGTACTGCGAGTGCGGCAACCTCTGCCTGCTGTGCCCTTCCAGCGTTGGGAATCTTAGTGGGTTATTCAGGATCACGAACAACAAACGATCGAAAATCAGTATTGAAAACAGTTGCGACTTTTGTTTTGGGTTCTGTTTTATCTATGATGATAATTGGTGGAGTGGCAGGTTTTATCGGTCAGGTTGCACAAAGTACTCTGGGGCATTATTGGAAGATATTTGCAGGAATTGTTGCGATCTTTCTT
>JAQIBS010000122.1 GCA_027858965.1 Kiritimatiellia bacterium | reverse complement strand
AATGGTAAGTCGGGCCTCTTGAATCACAAAACGTATCCGATTCCAGTGTTGCCTGAAGCGTAACCGTTTCAGCAGCCGTTATGCCTGTGAGCATAATGGTTGCAGTAAGTAGCAGGGTCATGAGTTTTTTCATTTTTTCTCCTTTTGTTAAATTTCAGGTTAATAAAATAATTTTGTCCATGAGACGCACCATGGGGTTTATCCCCTTGAGCACAATAATTGGTAAAAGTACACTTCTTAACCCAAACCTGGCTCCACAGGCACAAGGCCCGTGGAAACCTCCTTCTCAATATTCACAAAAATCAGTTTCGTCCTCTTTCCAGAATCCTCAACATCCATGTACAAGCTTTTCCGCGCGTCAGCGGGGTCGTGTTTTGACTGGTTTTAGAGTGATGTAACATCTCCAGAAAACGTTTCTTGGTCACCGGTTCTTCACTGGCGTTACTTTCGGCTGCGGCAACCGCACGAGCCAGCGATTGAGGGTCGGATTTGCCTTCAAGCAGTTGGGCGTAGCCCATTGCCCAGACCTTTGCAAGCGTTTCGGATAACAGCGCATCGGGTCTGGCATCATAACTTGCAAAAAAGCCCTGAGTTCCCAAATACTGCACGGCTGGTACCCACGGCTCACGGGAAGTCACATCCACATCGTTGAAAAAACTTACCATGAAATGATTTTTCACCAGGGTTCTGATCAGCAGATCAGGATCAAGCGCTGCAGGTGTCGTGTTCCGTTTCACCGCGAGTGCGGCCGCGAAACCAGCGGCTTCTCCGGTCTGCATCCAGACCGGCTCCAGCCGGATCGATCCCCAGCCGACATGCGAGGCAGAGAGGGCAACCGGAACAAGCAGGTTGTCTACTTCTTTAGTTAGCAGACAGCGATAGGGCACCTGTGCCGGACGACAAATCTCAGCCAGGAAGAAAATGCCCTCCTGATGGCTCTTGCCAACACACATTGGCTGACATGCTACGGAATCAACCGGCCAGTCGGTAATTGCGATACTGTCGGTATGGATAGGTGTCCGGTGTATGCCTTCCGCAATCATATTGTCGTGTTCTGTAAAAACAGCACGTCCTATAAGGCGACGGGCTTCGCGCACATAGATTTCATAAGGAATATTATTGTTGTCTGGAAATTCATCCACAGCTAAACCATATCCGGCATAGGCTTTCTTTGTTTTTTCCGGAGCCGAGGGATCATTCTGTGCAAACCAGAGAGCCATCAGCATGGAGTCCAGATACTGCTGTGAAATGCTTTCGCGTTCAGGCCAGTCTCCACCGGGATATCCACACTGCGGACCGATGAGACGGCCACTGTTGTTCCATGCTACTTTGCCATTGGGTAAATTCGGAACAATATTCAGTCTGGTTCTGGTACCCGCTGCTTTCTTGGCAATAACCGGATCGTAGTTCGTAGGTTTAGAGACCATCACACGGTTGCTCGGATCGCGGGTGAGTATCAATCGGTAATTGTAGGCCATCACGGAATCATCGCCTTCGCCACTTTGCGGACCATCCACTATTTCAGCGGTGGCATGACTGTTATAACGGATATTAAGAAGACCCTTATCGGCATCCACCGGAAAGCCACGCTGGCCAGGCTTTTTGTGTCGCTCCATGGTGTAGATCACACCGGCATGAGGTTCATTGTACTTAGAGCGTGACTCGCGACCGATACGATTGCTGGCTCCCGCCAGTGCCATGAGGTCTCCCTCATACATCGCATCTGCAAAAATCTTAGCTTTGACGGTAACGGAGCCTTTGCCATGCAGGGGCTTAAAAGAAACACTCTTTATCAGCGAACCTTTCCGGTTAACATCTACCGGAATATTCCCGGTCAGTACATCCAGCGACGATTCTTTCATGACCATCTTATTAAAGAGCATTTCCGCAATACGCGGTTCAACCTTGGCACGATCTATATGCGCCCGACTTTTCGCATCCGGCATCGACGCAAGGTGTTGTTGCGAACCTTCACCATATGTCTGACGATAGTATCTCGCTGCTCCGGTGCGCATCTCGCCATATATAGGCGATCTCAGACCATCATACGGTGCTTCCCAGCCTCCCGCGCCACTGGTAATAAATCCACCTATGTGCTGCGTATGATTCACAAGCAGAACATTAAGTCCCTGCCGTGCGGCACGCACTGCGCAAGCTATGCCAGCCGGGGTTCCACCCATGACAACGAGATCGTATTCTTTGCCATCTACATCATCGGGAGTTGCCGTTTTAAGCGGAGGTATGTGTGCTGGCATAACCGTGAGTTCCACACGTCTTATCTGCTGCGATGCAGAATTGCCCCATGAAATATTTATCGGCATTTTTCCAGCCGGTATATTTTTATCAGCTTTCCAGGTTCCAATAGCTATTCCGAGTTTTTCTTCTCTGGTTTCATTGGGTTTCATCCTCAAAACCTGTCCAGCCACTTTTATTTCAGGAATATTAAATTGATCATCCTCCAGCAGGATTCCGATTGTCAGGGTCAATAGAGAATTTTTATCTATAGGCGCTACAGATAATTCTATGACTCCCGCTTTTTTCACAAAAGGCAACGGACTTTCAACCTTCTCGCTTGGAGCAAAAATTTCACGATATGTAACCGCATGTGTGCGCCGCTCTTTGAGAATATTTTTCAGTGATCCGCACCCGGTAGTTGTACGAAGAAATAACTTTTTGTTAACGGGAAAATAGTTGAAGGTATATATTCCGTCAGCTCCTCCGGCAAGCGCAGCTGAAGCGGCTCCAAACAGAAGTTCCCGTCTGACCCCTTTCGGTTTAACGTTTACACAAGGTCGATAATTAGCCTCCATTCCGGCAAGAAAAATAGGCCTTTTATTATCGCCTCGAAGCATATTCCATTTTTCCCAGGGCATATCAAACTGTATGGAGGCCCAGCGTGGAGATGGAATCAAAACATCAAAAATATCTTTATCCATCCATGTTTTTATATCAAATCCCAACGCCATAGCTGTATCAGGATCGCTTGGCACCCTTGCACTGAGCATAACTTTATGCCCCAGACGTTTTTCCGACGCAACCACCAGCGGTTTGATTTCATCATTAAGCCAGCGGGTCATGACAGGAGATAGCGCGACCTCTTCTCCTTCGCTGAAAACAAAGGGTTCGCGCATGAAGTCAAGTTCAAGACCATCCATATCATAGCGGGTCAGGAGTTCACGTATAAGTTTCAAGTAGTGATCTCTAACCTCTTCATGCGCATAATCCATTGCAGGAGAAAAATAATCCGGTTTTTCCGTTTTTCTGCAAAATTCTGGATGCGCCCTGACAAACGAACCGTGTTTGAAATGTCCTTTCTCTTTGCCGTTATGTACGTCATTCATGCGAACACTCAACCACGGCGAGAGCTTATTTGCGCGGGAGAGCTTTATAGCCAAAGCGGGATACTCAAAACCACGTGTATGAAAATCCATATAGCTCTTCAAGCGTGGATACCAGTTTTCAACCTCGTAGGCCGGCGTACCATTGAAAAAAGGCTGATCTTTCCCTTTTTCAGGATCAAAACCCTTCCAAAAGGATTCCCAGACATCACTGTCGTAATTTGTGCGTTTTGAGCAGATGCAGAAAACGGCTGTTTTAAAACCGGCTTTAGCGATAGTTTCAATGTAATTATGGAATGTCTTCTCAGGATTCTCGTCTGATACTTGATGTACGTGACAAAGATAGTTACTGCTGTCAATATTTGCAAACGGAGTTTTAATCCCGTTTTGTGAAACGGCGGAGACTCTATCCATACAACATGCGGCAACCGACAGCATTAAGGCAACCATAATGCATATCAATGCTATACTACGAAAAATATTTAGCTTATGTGTGTTCATTTTTACTCAACATACAGGCTATACAACTCAGCCCTGGTTAATTTAACAGAAATTTTTATAGGGTTATTAACGGGAATCTCAACTCCCCCCTGCCAGCTGAATGGATGACGAGTTGAGTCTGTGTTTAAAGGAACGCTCTCTTTAAAACTCAAACCGGGAAGTGCTTTGCCCGCAAGATCCTGTATTTCAACCCGGACTTCTCCATCGGATGCATCAGCATTTAAAAACAGAGAACTCTGTTTCAGAAGCAGCGGTTTTGTGATTACACTTCCTCGATCTTCTGCATCCAGTGAAACAAATCCGTGTTTACGCCAGGCTGCGCGACCAATGGTCAGCTTTTTTTCCGGCATTGCACCACCGTGTGTTGTGGTAAGTGCTGTGTAAAACAACCAGGTTTCATTTCCGACATCAACGGATGTACTGGTTGTTCCAAGAATGGCACCTGCATCAAATGAACCAGATTTACCCAGAGCAATGACCGGCATCCGCGGTGTTGTGCGCACCCAGTGCTCTCCATCAACACTGGTTACAAGCTGCACATCAATCGGTCCATCTGTCGGGCTCTGGCCTTTTGCCATATCAGGTCGTCCAACCACCGTAACTTTGAAAATTGTGGGGAAGCCGAGAAATCCGGAGGCATGCGGAAGTACAGCCATGTTGTAAACCTCTGTCCGTTCAGGTTTCTTCTTCGCCCAGCTATCATCAGTTTCATCCGGGGCAAAAACGATTGCCGGTTCACTCCAGTTCTGCATGTCCTTACTGCGGGAGAGATATACAATACGCCGGTTATAACCGCGCCAATCGCTGTGTATTTTATGATAGGCTAGATATTCACCGGTTCGCGGATCATAGGAGAGAGTTACGGTATCATGCCGGGGAAGCACAGGGTTTTTCTCATAAAAGTTCCAATTCAGTCCATCTGCGGAGTAAGCGGCATAATAACCGGTAACTTCATCATCAATCTTTCCATCGTCTTTTCTTTTGAATCTTGAACCCAGCATCTTGTAACGTTTAGCTGGATCTTTTTCCGATTTATCAAACAGAACGCTGGGGCTGCCGACATGGAAGATGATGTTGTTCTGGTTTGACCCTTTATAAGAGTGAATGCCAAGATTCGGTCTATCCCAATGAATGCCATCTTTAGAAGTGGCATAGAGCACCGCATTGGCGCTCGCATACCATAAACGATAGAGAGATGTTGCCTGGTCAAAATAGACTGAGCCATAAACATAGAGTCTCAGCCCCTCCCAGGGTCGCTCCGGCTGCAGGACTGGCTGTGGAGCAGTCTGCGCAGCATGGATGGTTCGCACAACGCCTTTAGAGAAGGCAACTCCGGAGTCATCAGCAAACAACAGCGGCAGATCCCGCAATGTAATCACCTCATCAACTGCACTCTGATCAGCAGCGGATACAGCAAATACACCCGAGAAAATTGCAAAAAGCGCACATATACAGACAAACGAACAAGCTCTTATTGACAATATATTTCTCACAAGCATCATTTCTTTCACAAAAACTCACAAAGGGAAAAACAAGATAAACCTTAAACTTCTCCCTTTCGACTTTAAATATAGCATTATAAAGTAAAGGAATCGTTCGAAAAAAAATTTAGGCTTTTTTTTGAACATTTATATTCAAAGGGTTGAAGAGGTTAAAAGGGTTGAAAGGGTTGCAGGTTGGCAAATCCTCACCAATTAGGTGATGTTCCGCAACTCGGAATCGGGGTCGGAATCGGGGTCGGAAATGCAGTTCGAGTAGCGATGCCGATACCGATAGCGATAGCGATACCAAATGATGAATTCACGTTTAATTCAGATTTCAACTGCTCTTTTTAGGTTCAAATTTTCTTCTATGCAACGCGAAGCGTTGTTGACTAAAGCAGCGATGCATATCACACAACTGTTCAATACATGAAAAAACATTTGCATATCAAATAGGATCAGTTTAGTTCCAGCTCTGCTGCTTTAGATTAAAATGCGAGATAACGCAATTGGCCTACCACCAGAGAATCAATGGCAGGATTCCAGATCACAGTAAGAGTAGAGGTCGGTTGCGGAAGAGCTGCCTGATGCGACAAGCCTCCCTCGCTCCACTCCACAAAATACCAACCCTCATTACACTCCACATAACCCTTAACCCGGTAAAGCCCATCCAAAGGGCCGTTGAATAATGCAACCAGGTCACTCAAAGCAACCTTGCCCTTAAAAGCAAGTGCCTCACGCTCATAGTGCGGATCTTTGCACTTGTTATAATCGGCATCCAGCAGATTAAGTGACTCTGAACCGCCCCCCTTAAGGATCAAATCAGGATCAACATCACAGTGGGTGCAGTGCATCACCCGCGCATTGTTGTTGATTGAACGCACCCGGTCCGTAACACTGTCGACCATCTCTGGAGAGTGCAGATCAATCTTGTTAAAGAGTATCAGGTCGGCACTCTGAATCTGTCCTTTGATATTGGGCAGTACCAAAAGAAGCTTCACAAGAACACCGGGGTCCACTATCGCCGTTACTCCAGCCACATGATAACTCTGATCAAGCCGACTCTCAGCTAGCAGCTTGCTCATCGAACGCGGATCAGCCATTCCACTGGCCTCAATGACCACGCCGCCGGGTTGAACCATCTCTCCCCCGACATTTACCCCGGCCGAGATCTTTTTCATCACCGATACAAACTCAGAGATCAGACAGCGGCAGAAGATGGAGCCCCCCGCCACGGCTATGGCGACACCGCCCTCTTTTTCAATCTGACCGGCATCAACATCCACAGCCGAGAACTCATTGATCACATAGAGATAGTGAAGACCCTCGGTTGCATTAACCAAGCGCTTCAACAGTGTAGTTTTCCCGGATCCAAGAAATCCAACAATAAGATATATGGGGATGGAGGACATTTGTTAGTTCATTAGTTCATTAGTGCGTTAGTTAATTAGTGCGTTAGTGCGTTAGTTCATTAGTGCGTTAGTGCGAAAAAGACGTTAAAATGGTTGAAACGGTTCAAAAGCATTCAACCTCCACTTTAGCACTCTCGCATTTTAGAACTTTAGAACTTCTTCAACCTTTCTTCGCAATACTCTCCTCAATGCATTTGATCAGGCTCTTTTGATCGGGAATAATTGAAGCAAAGGCAATTTCGCCGTCGATACAGATTGTAGGAATGTTCTGCACCCCGAGTTTCTTCATCGCAGCCAGCCCCTCACGGGAGGAGATGCGGTGCTCTTTAACCTGAACCGGTTTTGAAAGCGAGGTGGAAGCCTTGTTAACCGCTCCCACCATATAACTGCAGGGAGCGCAAGAGGCCGAATCCAGAGTCACAATATCAACTATCACATTGGGTTGCGTGCTGTATTCATCCGGCAGGTCGCAGGCAAAGTGCTCCATATCTTTCACAATAATGGTGCGCTTGCTAACCTCACGTTTGTAGCGGTCATGCGCCATCTCAGCAACGGCCTCCAGGTTTTCAGGAGGTGTGGCAAAAGGCAGATCACATCCGGGAGCCAGAATAAAACCAGCACCGCCAGCCACATCTATACAGCGAATGGCATCCAGACGGGCATCATCCTGCTCACCAAAGAGCAGAGCCGATGTCAGTTTCAGGTTGCCACCAAAGCTCTTGCCTGAGGTACGTGAGATATCACGCAAAGAACCAAGCGAGATATTCTCATCAATCGACATATTATCACATGAGGTTTTTGACATCTCGCCCATATTACGGGTGGCATCGCCACAGACAAAGAGTGAGGAAAAACACTCCTGCTCACGCACACTGTCAAAAATCAAATTCAGGTAGGGAGAGACAAACTCGGAAAAGTGCTCGGAGGATATCTGACTGGTCATAGGATCAACCACGGCAATAATATCCGCACCTGCATCAATATAGGCTTTGGACATCTGAGTGCCAACCGAAGCACAGTAGCTCACAACCGCCTTAACATAGTCAGGATGGTCGAACATCTGCATAAAGAGATCCTGCCCCATCAGATGCATGGCCAACGTAAAGGGACCGCAGATCAAGCCATATATTCCAACCTTATCACCAATCTCATCTTTAAGCTTACGAGTCAGGCTGAAGGCAGAGGGCAAACGGCCGTCATTCAGATCAAAGGCAGGTAGCTGAGCCAGGGAGCCGCCCCCTTCCAGAGGATGCGATGTCACCGATGGAGGATTGTCATCCGACCAGATCAGATCACACCCGAGCACCTCAGCCTCAAGCTGCAGATCAAACATAACAGGAATACCATCCGCCTGATAGCGCTCAGCTGCAGTGGTAAGACCTTTGAACATCAGCTCTTCCGACTTCAGAAACTCCTCTGCTTTGACTCCAATCAAATGGGCGCCATGCACTCCCACAAAGGGAACCCATGCAGGGCGCGGGGTAACTTCATTCTTCAATGCCTTAAATAAAATTTCTTTTCCAGTCATGTATTGTTGTACTCCAAAAAAGCATAGCGATAAAACAAAGACGCAGGCGTAACCTGCGTCTCAAACATTCAGCCCGGCATCCTCAGCGCCATGCTCTCTGCACTCTGCGCCATGCCAACCACGCTTTCAGCGTGGCTTCAGCTCCCGATAAAACTCAGGGCCAGTTCAGCGGCCGCAGCGGCATCCTCGGAGTATCCATCCGCGCCGATCGAGTCGCAGTACGTCTGTGTTACAGGAGCACCGCCTATAATAATCTTAGCGGTAACGCCTTCAGTACGCATGGTATCAACCGCAGCTTTCATACTGGGCATGGTGGTTGTCAGCAGAGCGGAGAGTCCAACGATATGAGCATTGTGCTCTTTAGCCAGAGCCACAAATTTCTCAGGCGATACATCCACACCGGCATCAATCACATTAAAACCAGCACCTTCCAACATCATAATCACTAGATTCTTGCCGATATCATGCAGATCGCCTTTAACAGTACCCATAATTGCGGTACCAACCGCTTCTACTCCGGCCTCAACCAAATGGGGCTTCAGAATTTCAGTGCCGGCCTTCATCGCACGGGCGGCGATCAACACCTCAGGCACAAACACCTCATTGGCCTTAAAGCGCTTGCCAACTTCAGTCATCGCCTGAAGCAACCCCTGGTTCAGAATATCTTCGGCCTTTTCACCCGCATCAAGAAATTCATTAACGATGCGGGTCACATCAGGCACCTTGCCGCTCTTCATTGCAACTCTCAAAACTTCAAAATCAGCCATTCTTTTCTCCTTGTTTATTCAAAAACTCAATTAATGATACCAGACACACTGAATAAAGAAAATGGACAAACCGCTCCAAATCAATGGACAAAATCATTCAACACCTTCAGTTGTCCAATAAAAACACCTTTTTCGGAACGTCATTTCAAACATGCAATCAAAACAGTCGACCTCAGTTTCCATCCAAGCAACCCCTACTTCTTCAACGGTGAATCGTCACAATCCAGATCACCCAGCGCATACTGAATGCCCCCCAGCATAAACTGCAGCAATTCAGGTTGGTCAAAACTCGAGGGATTATGAGAAGGCGAACAATAAAAGACATGGCCTTTACCATATCGCTTAATCCATGCGGTATAACGTTTCATAGGCGGCAGCGCAGTAACCTTCTTATCTTTTCCAATCTTGCTCATATCCATCTCAAGCAATGGATGAAAATTCATCTTTTTATAAGCCCGGTTAAACAGATATGGCTCATCAACATGAATAAATGGTTTACCTTTAAAGCATTTTGTCAACGGATGATCCGGATTGACAATGTTCAAAACCACCTGTTGCTGTCTAGGATGAAAGTGGAAACTACCTCCAAGCATGGCGCTGAAGTCATCGTTATACATAAAATTTGCGATACCACCATGCAATGTAACCAAACCACCGCCATTTTCAACATACTTCATAAATGAATCTAAAAGCGCCTTGGCCTTGACCTCACGTTCAGCCAACGGAAGCGCCTTGTACTTTGCCCCGTACTTATCAACCATATTTATTAGGACATCCCTGAAAATATCCCGATCCTTATTGTTAGGGCAGTTATTATTCAAAACAACCGCATCATATTTTTTCAGATTATCCGATGTAAACTCCTCTATATCATTGCTCTCAAAAACTTTCCATGCGCCAGTCTTTTGACCGAGCATCTTAACAATCGCCCCTGTCTTGGGAGTTACCTTGTGGTCATATCCGGTAATAAGAGAAAACACCAGCATCGTGCGATCTTTTTTAGGAGTTGCCATGGCTTTAGCAGGAGCAATCTTTTTCATCTTTGCCTGCCACTCCGGTGTAATTTCAAAAACCTCTTTTGCCTGTGGGCTCAGCGTACATGCCATAACAAGCGCAACTGCACTTAAAATTTGTTTTGTGTTTTTCATGTTTGTTTTCCTTTTGAAGGGCGACAAGGGATTATTTATTCATCCCTCATAATTCATCCTTCATAATTATCCTGCCGCCTCTTCAATGAAGGCATTTAAATTTTCTGTGCTCACTCCGGGAGGCAAACCGCCACCGCAGGAGAATACAATGCTGGTGTAATCATGACCCAGACGCTCTTTCATTTCAGCCACACTCCTACGAACATCCTCAGGGTTACCCTGCGCCAGCACATCACGCGGCGGAATGTTACCCAGCAACGTAACTTTATCACCAACCAGATTACGCATCTCATCAATGGGATGGTCGAAACCAAAATTAAAAAGGTTGATTCCGACATCCGCCAGTTGCGGAGCACAGCTCAATCCATCAGCATCATTATGAAAGAAGCGCACATCGCTGTCAACAGCGCTCAGCAATTCTAATTTTGACTTTTTTTGTTTTGTTATTGTATAGAGTATGATTTATGCTCTATACTATTGACATGAATAAAAAGAAAGCAAAGCTTACTAAGAAGCGCGACGCGTTG
>JAQIBS010000066.1 GCA_027858965.1 Kiritimatiellia bacterium | reverse complement strand
GTACGGAGCGATACGGACGAGCTTTTTGCCCTGCTTCGCAGGGACGGCTGTCGCCTCAAAAATCAAAGTCCGTTCTGCCCCGTACACCTGCCTTTTAAGTTATAAAATAATTAGCCGGGGTTTGCCAGCCCAACCCATAATCCACACGGCAGGATCAAGCAGACTTTGAAACACAGTGGCAAATGGCAAATGGCAAGTGGCAAGTGATCCAGCCGCCAGCCGTCCCCGCAAAGCTCCTCAACCCATAATCTCCAAGGCCGGGTGTGCTGGGCGGCAGGCGTACGGAGCGACACGGACGAGCTTTTTCTCCCGCTATCGCGGGCACGGCTACGCCTCAAAAATCAAAGTCCGTTCTGCCCCGTACACCTGCCTTTTAAATTATGAAATAATTAGCCGAGATTTGCCCGGCTTACCCCATAACCCACACGGCAAGGTGTGCAGGGTCAAGTGGCAAATGGCAAGTGCCAAGTAAAGCTTATATCCGTGCGAAGCTCCCAACCCATAATCTCCAAGGCTGGGTGTGCTGGGTCAAGCGGCAAATGGCAAGTGCCAAGTAAAGCTTATATCCGTGCGAAGCTCCCAACCCATAATCTCCAAGGCTGGGTGTGCAGGGTCAAGCGGACTTTGATTTTTGAGGCGTAGCCGTCCCCGCATAGCGGGGCAAAAAGCTCGTCCGCGCACCCTGTACATCCTGCCGCAGCCCTCTCCCTCGCTTCGCTCAATCCAACTTATTTCGCCGGCGAATGTATAATAAACTCCTTAATACCCAGCTTACCTCCGGATGGAATCAGGGTAAGTGTATGTTTATCATTGGAACATCCCTGCATCAGAAGAGTACGAGTCTTGACAGGTTTAGGTTCATAGCTGGCTGTAAACATCGGATAACTTTTCCATTTCACCTGAAAACCTTCCGGCAAGGTAGCTTTCCTGTATCCCAGTGTCCATTCAACGCGCCAATCCCGAGGCTCGATAATTACACGTCCTGACTTAGAAACAAAGCGATCCGTGCTCCATCCCTCTCCATCCGCGCCGGTTTTTGAGCCCTCAATCTTATAATGAATTTTTTTACCGTCAGGTGTTGAATCCGGCAGACAGGTCAGGATCCAATCTTCCTCAAGTAGCGTTTTTTCAAAACCAATGTTATTAATTGCGGGCATCCAGATATGGGCGGGACCGACACTGGGACGTGTAACAGCCCAGAGCTCTTTAACATTATCCATCGGTTTGCCATCCAACAACACCTTAGCCGAAGCACCTGCTGCACCGCTACCATCAGAAACAGCAATCACCCTGTTGCCTGTAAATTTCAGCGTCACGGAACCATCAGGTCCAGTTTTCACTGCCGGGTCATTCATAGCAATCGAAGAAATAGTTCCGGCCAGAGTCGGATTATCGCCCAGCTTAGCATCACGCACCAGTTCTTCGCAGATAAAACCACCATACAGATCGCATCCCTCTTTCTGCATATGGACCGAATCTTTCAACAGGTTAGTCACAGCTATATTGTTTGCCAGCAGATGATCACACCACTTCTTTCGCAAATTGATTTTCATGCAGTGATACTTGTCTGCTGTCGCAAGAATAGCATCCGAGCGCTTGTCCAGCTTCTTAGAAAGTTCATCCACCTTCTCCCGAGAGCTGAGGTGACTCGTCCACAGCACGATCTCTGCCGAAGTGCGTTCGCGGGTGCGCTTTACAATCTCAGTATACTTATCCACCGGACCGTATACATGGAAAAAGAGCAGATCCGGATACCAGGGATAGAGATCATGGTCGGCGGTACGAATCAGAAGCGGGGATGTATAGCCGCCGATAGCCGCCTTATGGAACTCAAAATCAACTGTAGGGTAACGTTTCTTCAAATCATCCACAACCAGATTGGTCCAAGGTTGCGAAACAATCGACTGTCCATAAAACATAACTCGCACATGTGCAGGATTTTTTTCAGTGGAAGCCTCCAAAGTTTTCATCGTGCGTTGAATATAAGCTGCGGATGGATTTCCTGCCGTAGCGGTCATAACCATAGTGACAAGCACTGCCATAATCATCTTCATTATCATTAATTTATTCCCCTTTTCTAAATAATCCCCATTTCAATTGTGACGATTGTAACAAATCCCTGAAATTACTGCTAAGTTTAACTATTAGTTCGAATCAATCAAGATAACCCGAACTGAACTTTTACGCGGTTATCGTAACATTTTGTTTTACCAACCGCGCCTGCAGCTCCTTAACATCAACTTGATCTACGCGAACATTCTTCTCCACAGCCATGGCCGCCGCATTACCGGCTGCCTGCCCCAACGTAATCAGAGTACGCTGCAACCTGGCAGCACCGGAAGCTATATGAGAGAAACCGGCAGCCCTGCAGGCAATCATCAGATTCTCAACCCCCTTTGGCTGCAGGCAGCGAAGGGGAATACCGAAAGGCGCTTTCGGAAAAGGACACTTGAAATGGCCACTGCCGTGAATATCGATATGATGATCAGCAATTGCTACAATATCGCCATTAGGCATACGATCATAACAGGCGGATAGCGAACAGCTGTTCTCTTTGATCTCTTCCGGTAGATATGGTTTCTGTTTAACACCTGTATCCGTGATGCGATAACAGAGTGTCAACCCATTCAGAAGCATCCGGGCTTTCTCAGGGGCATGTGGTTCATTGTAACGGGATTTCGGATCCTCTCCCATATGATACGCACAACCGGCATCCGCACATACATCTCCATCTGCGGTACAGTCAATAAACACAGAGGCTTGAATTAAGATACGCTTACCCTTAAACCAGGCTTCAATAGAGACGATCTTATTATCTTTCAGATGCGCACGGTAAAAGGTAGTTGAAAAGAGAATTTTACACCGACCGGTGGCATCCAGCAGGCTACGAACTGTATAATCCATAGCCCGTGGTTCAAAAGTGACACCAACGCCACGCTTGACATTCTTTCCCGCAATATTGCGGGGGCCCAACTGTGATTTAATATAATAGCTATTGAGATCGCAGTTTGCAGGAAGAGTCAGGGCTGAAGGGTCGCGGGCCATTGCCATAAAGAGCTCACGCGGAATGCCGTCACCACCAGTGACCGGTCGCCAGACATTAACAAAAGAGGAAGTTGCAGTTCCACCCAGAATTGAATCACGTTCCAGCAGCACAACATCCACTCCGGCACGTGCGGCTGCCAGAGCCGCCCCGGTCCCACCACTGCCACCACCAATCACGCAAACCTGAGTGCGAATAGTTTCATCATAGCCCTTGGCACCAGTCGTTACCGCCTCGCCCTTCAACGAAGGAATCATGCCCCCGGCAGCTACCGCCAGAAAACTCTTTGCTGCATTTCGGCGACTGATATTTATGTTCATAAACTGAATCCTCTAATTTGATCCATTGAAACATAACACCCAACGGGAGACAAGGAGAAACAGGTGCTAAATGCGTCCACGGACATGTTTTAGATTGCCTTATACTTGTATGATACGCTAACATTATTATAAGTTTTATTATATAAATTGTTCTGCGTAACGAGGAGTTCATATGAAGGTCAAAAATTATAAGATGGTTTTGTTGTTTTGCGTAATTTTATTGAGCGGAAAGGTTTTTTCGCAGCAGGAGAGTCTGATTGGTCCACAGCGTAGCTTGCGATACGTTAATGACAATGAAACTTATTCCAGTATTAACGGACAGGGCACTGTTATCAAAAGAGATGCCGGTGATCTCATTTATAACGATGCAACATTGTTTCGCGGGGCGGTCAGGGTTGAGACTGGACGTGTTAAGATCGCTGCAACGGCTGACAACAAACTCGTAACATTACCTTATGTCGCAAATCCGTCGCTAACCAATGGCCTCTCTTTCTGGCTTGATGGCTCAGGAAATGTAGTATCTGATGGCGGGGCTGTGTCGCACTGGCTGGACATACGTGATGTTGTGGGTGCCGCACAGACAAACTTTCCCTGGGCCGCATTACCTGCTGGAGTCTCAGCTCCGACATTGCTACCTTCCGGTATTGATTTTGGAGAACGCGGTAGCGGTTCCTGGTTGCAGTGGGCCAACACAGAGACCAATGCATTAAGGATGACAAATATCTGCACAGTTGTGATGGCGATCTCCTGCGAAGATGGCGGTGGTTGCTTTTTGGGTGATAACACATCCTCTCATTTTGCGAGGGGAGCGGAGAGTGCCGATGGCAGCCGTTTCTTTTTCCGCTATGGGGTTTCGTCTCCGTATTTGATTCAGGGCGATGTATACCGGGATGAAAAAAGGGTAGATGCATTAAAAGCTTCGCCTTATACAGGTCCTCAGGTATTATCATTTACAACGCGCTATATGAGCGCCCCCCCCTATGTCACTGCTTCAAATTTTGGAAATGACAGAAATCTGGAGACAGGTGGTTTCATTGTTTACGAAGTTCTTGTTTATAACCGCACTTTAAAGGCCGCTGAGCGTATCCGGGTCTCTGAATATCTGGATGGAAAGTGGTTTGGACGTTCAATTGCCGGAGACTTTGATGTACATGAAGCAGCAGAGCTGGAGATTGCACCGGCGCAGGATTGTTCTTTGGTGAGCGACAGACTTTACGGTAGCGGAACTATTGTTAAGAGCGGCGCTGGCCGTTGGGTTACGGGTCAAGCAGACAACTCTTTTGCGGGACAAATTGTGCTGCAGGCTGGATCAATTACAAACGCATCTACGGTCGGGAGGTCGCTGCCTTTTTCTGTCAGCGCGGATGCGCTCTCTGTTGTGGCTAATTCCCGAGCTTGGAGTGTATCGGATAGCCAGACAGCCGGGGTGATGGAAAAGAGCGGAAGCGGTGAATGGATGGTCACCGGAGTGCCGCAGAGTGGAGTGGAAACGATTCGTGTCACCGAGGGCAGCTTGCGCCTGGCTGGAAAAGAGGTTGTTCCCGCAGAGGAAAAAGCCTCAGGGAGTGTGGTTGTTTTTGAAAACTCATTCGAATTTCCTTTTGATGACCTGGCCTCCTCTTCCTTTGCTACAGGAGTCAAATACTCTTTGGGCGATTATGGTGATGGATGGGTTGATTGGCCGCAGATAGGCTGGACCTGCCGGGTGAATGATCCGAGAATAACATCGCCTCGCAATCCGGCGATAGCCCGTTGCGACGAAGGTGTCAACACCGTTCTCGTCATTCCTGGCGGTAATTATGATGGAAGGAATACCCTTATGATCTCAGGCAAAGGTGAGATTAAGCGTATGGTCAATATTCCTGTTGCCGGCGACTATGTACTGCGTTTCTGGGCCGCAGCGCGGAACACACCCTCTTGTGTGAACCACGATTTTGATGTCTGTTTCGGCGGCACAACACAGACCAATATATTGACCACATATTCGAGCGCATTCCGTTATTACCAAGTGTCCTTGATGAATGTCACGGCGGGCGATCATGAACTGCGCTTCACCGGCACCAATACGCTCGCTCCTGGAGAAACCTACCGGGCATCAGTGCTGGACTCAATCAGCATTTGTGCTGTTGCTGATAACGGGTATGTCCCTGATTATGGATTTGAAGCCGGCGCCTGGATTACAGGGGCGTATAGTGCTCCGACTGATGGGCTCTGGTCATTTTCATTTGACACGGGCTGGTCAGCGGCTATTTCGTTTCACAGTCAGAATCTTTATAAGCGCGGTGCGCCCGAGGGCGTAAAGACAGCCTGGATGAAGAATGGAAGCAATTTTGCGGCAACAAATGTAACCTTTGATCAGGCGGGGACCTATGCGGTTTCTTTTCTGGCTGCTAGTCGTCAGACTAGCGGCAATGCCGCCGAAGGCGAAGCTCTGGACGGATGCTGGCCCGGACACGATTACCGTCTCTTTTTTGATGGAACTGCCTGTGGCTATGGACGTACAATGAACCGGCGCTTTGAGCGGCAGCAGATGATGTTTGATGTAGCTGCCCCCGGAACCTATGTTTTACGCTTTTTTGGTGTGAACGAGGGAAATTTTCAGTATTTCAGTGGAAATTCGGAATACTCTCTGAGCCGGAGTTCTTTGTTTGACAGTGTGAACATCTGGAAGGTTGACTCTGTATCTATTCCAGACTACAGTTTTGAGAATAATAATACAGTTAACTGGAAATGGTTGAATAACGGAACAGTAACCAGTGCATCGGGAAATAACTATGTGCCGGATCATGAACTTCCTGATGGACCATCTGTCTCGGCGCGGGCCGGCATTGTGATGGGAATCGGTCAGATGTATCAGGATATAACCTTCCCTGAAGATGAAACTTACCGGCTGAGTTTTTATGCGGCAGGTCGGTTTTTGTGGATCGGCACACTTGATCCGACCCGCTCGGCAGCTGCTGTCCGACTGGGGCATGATGTGCGTGTCTGCATAGATGGCGAAACGGTCATGACTGTTCAGACAATGGATGAGATATATCACTTGTATGAAGTGCGTCTGCCTCTCTTAAAAGCGGGTGTACATCGACTGAGTTTTGAAGGAATTAACACATTGGGTGGAGCTGAACGCGGATCTACTTTTGATGCTGTGCGGTTGACCAGGATTGAAACCGCTTCAACTGAGGACCTTTTGCCATCTGAAGCGATTGTCGAAGTTTCAGAGGGGGCAGTTATAAATCTGGACTACCTGGGAACAAATGAAGTTAAGAGTGTAAAACTTGGTACGCTGGTGTGCTCAGGAGTTATTACAGCTGAACGTTATCCGGCCTATATCAAAGGGACCGGTACACTTTATACAGATCCTAAAGGCACACTTTTATTATTAAACTAAACCAGCGGAGCCGGAACCAAATTGAGCTGATGTGATATGCAAATGTTTTTTCCATATTGAACAGTTGTGTGATGTGCACCGCTGGTTTAGGCAACAGGATTTGAGAGAATAACTACCAAAGTAGCAGAGTCGTAACAAATCGAAATCAAACAAATTAACAGCGAAAAAAACACAATGAATAAACTAACAAAAACATTTATCATATCACTCCTGTTAACCTGCATCACCGTAGCAGGGTATGCGCAAAAACTGCTGCCGGATGGCTGGGATGCAAAAACAGAGGCTGACAAAGTATTGGCGGGGCTGATTAATGTTTGTAACCCGAAAGTCAAAGGGGCGCATGACTCCGATCTGATCGTCATGAACGGTAAGGCCTATATTGCATATATGGCAAATGACCGCCAACCCGGTGAAAACCCGGCATGGGATTTTGTCTATGTGGCTATGTCAATTGTAGACCCTGTCAGCGGCAAAATTGAAAGGGTCATTCCTTTAGCTGCAGGCGGCCAGAAATTCGCAAACCATACTCTGCGTAAAGGGGCAATCTTTGTGCCCCGCATGATTATCAAGGACCCGCAGACCCTGCGCTGTTTCTTTGCCGTGGAACAACCGGGCAAATTCGAAGCGCAGACATGGGCGCTGGATTTCGACATAAAAAGCCAGAAGGTCAGCGACAAGCTGTTCAAAGCCAAGCTGAAGACATCAGCTGGCATTGAAGATATGCAACCGGTGGCATTTTATAAAGATGCCGTAAAATTCGGATTCAAGGGTGCACGGAAGGATTATGGGCTCTACCCTTTCGACATCAAGCAATTCAATGGCCGCTATTACTCAGCACTCAACAACTTCCCGGGAGGACAGAACGCACTCTCAATACTTCACGAGGATCTACTCACCTTCGAGATTCTGGGCCACTTTAATGAGCCGGCCTCAATAGCACTGACAGAGGCCGCCATCAATCGCCTACCCGACGGCAGATGGCTGGCGATATGCCGCCAGGGTGGCGGGACAGGCAACTACGCTTTCACGGAAAGCCAGGATGGAAAAACATGGACCGCAGCGGAATTCAGGGATTTAGTCAAAAATGGAACAACCTCCAAACCGGTCTTCGAAAAATTCGGCGGCATCTACTATCTGGGCTGGCAGCAGAAACAAGCCAAAGGCAGGGTATCCCGCTCTGTATTCAATATTGATGTTTCCAACGATGGCAAAAACTGGGAACGCAAGTATCACTTTGATACCGAGAAATCCTTCCAGTATCCCGCTTTATTCGAATACAACGGCACCATCTACCTCTCTGTCACTCAGGGCGACCACTCCGGCAGCCGCAAAGAGCGCATTATGTTCGGTACGCTGGAGCAGAAAAAATAAGAAACGATAAATGATAAACAATAAAAGCTGAACGAGTTAGTGCGAGAGTGCGCGAGTTGTGCGAGTTGTGCGAGATCAAAACTCAGCGGGGAGCGAACAGGACAAACTCAGCACTCAGCAGAGCACAGGGAATGCCCTGCAAATCATTGACTGTGATCATCACATCAAGGGTACAGTTTCCATTGGTTTTCCGCACCGGATCGTTGTCAGCAGCGGCAACGGCAAACCCATCTGACAGAATCGCTTTAAAATAGCGAATACGGGCCTCTTTTGCAACTAAGGTGCCCTCTATTCCTTCAAATGCCTTCTCTGCCAGACGATAACCAGCCATTATTGCACCGGCATATATGGAGCCGGCAAAGAGGGTATTTGAAGAAAACGCAACGAAAAAACTCATTTTATTATATCACCACGTGTTATTTTGCGTTATGATATACTCACTTTAAAGGAAAGGTTGTAACATGAATATATGCACAGACAACACATACACCATTGGCAACACACCTCTGGTACGCCTAAGCAAACTCGCAAAAGGCTTGAAAGCCGATGTACTGGGAAAGGTTGAGGGACGCAATCCCGCCTACTCAGTCAAGTGCCGCACAGCTGCATCAATCGTATGGGAGGCGGAAAAGTCCGGAAATCTTAAACCGGGCATGACAATCGTCGAAGGCACCAGCGGCAATACAGGCATCGCACTCGCAATGTGCGGAGCAGCCAGAGGATATAAAGTGGCCCTGGCTATGCCGGAGAGCATGAGCATGGAACGCCGCAAGATCCTGAAGGCTCTGGGTGCTGAACTTGTACTGACTCCAGCCGGCGGCGGAATGTCAGGAGCGGTCAACAAGGCTATTGCGATGGCTAAGGGTGATCCAGAAAAATACTTTCTGGCCGACCAGTTTGGCAATCCAGCCAATCCATTGATTCATTTTGAAACAACCGGACCCGAAATCTGGGAAGCAACTGAGGGAACTGTTGATGTTGTGGTTGCCGGTGTTGGAACAGGCGGTACGGTTACCGGTATAGGCCGTTACCTTCAGGATATTGAAGCTGGCGTAACCATTGTGGCAGTTGAACCTGAAGAGAGTCCAATTCTGAGTCAGCATCGCGATGGCATATCGCTCACCCCTGCTGGACATGGTATTCAAGGCATTGGAGCAAATTTCATTCCCGCCAACGTTGACTTTTCGGTCATCAACCGCATTGAACAATGCAACACAGAAGAGGCAATGGAGACATCACGCAAACTCTCCAATATTGAAGGAATGCTCTCAGGCATATCCTGCGGAGCCGCCGCAGCGGTGGCACTGCGACTGGCGGCTATGGATGAGTTTGACGGCAAACGGATCGTCGCCATTCTACCGGACTCCGGTGAACGTTACCTGTCAACAGCTCTGTTTGATATGTAAGAGAGAGTTTAGAGGGTCTACAATATTAATCATCAACAGGAACTGTAGACGGGGTGTACCTATCCGGACTACATGCTCTAATTCCGGATATTGACCCCGATACCGATCGGGCGCTGAGGCCAGTGCCCCTCCAGCAAAACCAAGCAACTGAGGTAAATTTCAGCGGCTGAAAATCAATACCAAGACAATACGCTAGACTATGGCGGGACCGTGGCCCACGGTCCGCAAGGCAATCGAACGGCATTCCCGATACCCATAGGGCGCAATTCAGCTGCGTTGAAATGACAGGTGTACGCATATTTGCCCTGCAAGGGCTGTTCACCTTAGCCCCGGGCAGAGTCCGGGGTAACTGATTATCAAAAATGAGCCCTGTAAGGGGTCCTCAAAAATATTGAAGTGCTCCTTCAGAGCACATACGTTGTTCTGTATACACCCAGGGCGTTGCCCTGGGCTAGTTTGACAAGCCCTTTCAGGGCAAACACAATAGGGAATGTTCAACAGAGGTGAATTGCGCCGATGCCGATTCCGATGCCGATTCCGATTCCGATTCCGATTCCGATTCCGAAATTATTATTGTGGTTTCTAAGTGCATTATCTATACTCACACTCACATACCCCTTCAACCTTTTCAACCATTTCAACCTTTTTAACTATTTCAACCTTTTTAACTATTTCAACCTTCACAATGCGCGTATCTTTTAAAACATTCGGCTGCCGTCTAAATCAGGCCGAGACAGCAAAACAAGAGGCACTTTTTCAAGCCAACGGAGTTGAGGTGATTCCATTTGGGAATCCGGTTGACATCTGTATCATACACTCCTGTTCAGTGACACAGCGTGCTGAGTCGGAGTGCCTCAGGGTTGTCCGTTCAGTTAAGCGCAAAAACCCTGATGCCTGTGTTGCGCTTTCCGGGTGCGCAGTTGAATCAGCTACTGACGAAAGACTAGCCCAGCTGGGAATAGACATCATAGTCCCGCGTCAGGATAAAGAGCGACTGGCTGAGATAATCCTGTGTTCCATGGATATTGATGTCAGCGCATCCCCTACCACAGTCACTCCTTCATTTTCAACCTGCAGAGCTCTGCTGAAAATACAGGATGGATGCAGTTTCTTCTGTTCCTACTGTATTATTCCCTATAATCGCGGAGCTCCTGTCAGTCGCAACTTCAACGAATGTCTTGATGAGGCCCGTGCTTTTATAGATCAGGGATTTCAGGAGATTGTCATTACCGGGTGTAACATAGCATGCTACACCGACAGCAAGAAAAGACTTCCTGATATTATAGAAGCGATAGCATCTCTTCCGGGTATTGGACGTGTTCGACTGGGCTCGCTTGAACCGGCCATGGTTGAATTGGATATTGCCAAACTCATTGCCGGATCCGATAAGATATGTCGATTTCTACATCTACCGCTGCAGAATTGTGATGACGGCATACTTAAAAGCATGAAACGCCACTACCTCTCTGATGAAATGGGCAGGATTATTGAAGAGATCATTGAGACAGTTCCTGATATAGCCCTGGGATCAGATATTATCACCGGTTTTCCCGGCGAGAGCGACGAGGCCTTTGAAAACACCAAACGATTTATAGAGCGCTATCCCTTCAGCAATCTGCACGTCTTTCCCTACAGCGAACGACGTGGCACAGCAGCCGTGGATTTTGAAGGAAGTGTTCCACACATAGTGCGCAAAGAACGCGCTCAGGAACTGATTGCTATAGGCAAAGAGAAACGTGCCGCATATGCCCGATCGTGGATCGAAAAACCCGTTGATCTGCTGATTGAAAAATTTGATCAAGAGGGCAATGCCCGTGGCTGGAGCGGCGAGTATCTCCCCTGCCGCATCAACGGGATTGCTGAAGGGCAGCGGGAAGCGCACCTGGGAAAAGTTGTGAGCTTTGATGTGGAGAGCGTTGACGGAGAGGTTTTAGTTGGCTGCGCCTCAAACGTCCAACATCCAAGCTAAAACGGTCGTCCGCGAAAAACACGAATTTGACGCACGACCCACGACTTAGTGACGCAGTTCCGAAAAACTACTGTCACATCAGCTGAGCAGCGACATGACAATCTGGTTAACCATCTTGCCATCAGCCTTGCCTTTAACTTTGGGCATCAGGAGTTTCATGACCTTACCCATATCGCTTTTAGACTCAGCTCCGCTCTCGGCAATGCACTCCTTAACAATGACTTCAACGGCGGCCTGATCCATCTGCTCCGGCTGATAAACCTTGAGCCACTCAAGCTCAGCTTTTTCCTTTACAGCCAGATCATCACGCCCTGCATCAGTAAACTGCTCAAACGAATCAATGCGCTGTTTAATCGCCTTGTTAATGACCGATGTTACAATTTCCTCGGTAACTTCCTTACCGGCATTGATGGTCTGGTCCTTGATGGCAGAGTAAAGCATACGCAAAGCGGTCAGCTTATCACGCTCGCCCGCTTTCATAGCTGTTTTAATATCTGCTGTTATTTGGTCAACTAATTCCTGTGACATAATATTCTCCTTTAAAAAATTTTAATATGGGCGACAAGAATGTAGCCCCTACGGTTCCCAACGATACTCCTGTTGGGATTTCCATTTGGGGCGGTCGCCAAAGAGCACTGTTCCCAGACGCAGCCAGGTGGCCCCCTCTTCAACCGCAATTCGATAGTCGTTGCTCATTCCCATGGAAAGATTGGGCAATCCGATATCAAATTTTGTTTCAAGGCGGTCGCGTAGTTCGCGCAGACCGGCAAAGACCGGACGGGTATCTTCAATCTCAGGGGTAAAGGGAGCCATAGTCATCAGACCGGTCAGGGTGACATTATGCATTTCAAGCGATTTTTCAATGACCTCATCGATTTTCTCGGGCATAAATCCGAATTTAGTGGCCTCACCAGAGACATTCACCTCCAGCAGCACCTCTGGACGATGTCCATCTTCAGAGGACATAAGCTCAAGATTCTCCAGCAGCTTCAAAGTATCCACAGCATGGAAAGTAGAAAAAAGAGGTAGAGACACCTTGATCTTATTGCCCTGCAGATGTCCGATCATATGAAAATCCATGCCGCCACCACACGCAGGAATTTTAGATGCGGCTTCCTGAACACGGTTCTCACCAAAAATCCTTATACCTGCATCCCAGGCTTCACGTACCACATCGGGTCCGTGGGTTTTGGTTACACCGATAATTTCTACATCATCCGTTGAGCGTCCTGACTTTTTACAGGCAACTGCTATAACGGAGTTGACCTCCGCAAGAATATCATTTAAGTCACGTGGTTTTTCGTTCATGATAAAATCCTATACAACTATTGAGCCTTAGCGAACATTTCAAGGAACCCAATAATTTGTTTTGCGTCCACCGTGTAACGGCGAACATACTTGCTCTGCATGGGTCAAACACCGATGCGGCCGTTGATGGCGCGTTTAAGTGTTATGGGATCGGAGTACCCGATTCCACTGTCGGCTGGAAGTCCATACGCCAGACGCGTCACACGCACATCCAGAGGCTTAAGCATCTCATCAATATAAGCGGCGGTGGAATCGCCCTCCATATCGGTACTAAGAGCCAGAATAACCTCTTTGATACTCCCTTTGGAAATGCGTTCAGAGAGCTCTTTTAATCGAAGAGTTGCGGGAGGACTTTGCCGAGCAGGTGATATTTTACCTAGAAGGGCGTGGTATTTTCCTTTGAAAACACCGGCACGTTCAATGGCATATATATCAGAGGGTTCTTCAACGACACAGATAAGATCGTCACGTCTGGTTTCATCACTGCATAGCTGACAGGGCTGATCACCGGTCAAAGTCAGCCCACCACATATGTAACAACACTCTATCGACTCCCTGACCTCTTGCAAAGCCTGCATGAGAGGATCAGAGAGCTGATCCGGTTTCCTCACAATAGCTAGTGCAGCACGTTCCGCAGAGCGCCTGCCCAAACCGGGCAGTTTTGCAAGAGTCCGGATAAGATTATCGACAGGTTGAACCATACGTTGATATTCCTTGCCGCGCCACGGCGTAGCCGGAGGCGAAGACTGGTTGGATATTGGTTATTGAATCAATCAACTTCCCAGCATACCTTCCATGCCGGAGCCCTTCATCATCTGGGCCATAGCATCCTGAGTCTGTTTCTTGACAGCTTTAAGAGCGCCGTTAACCACGTTGGTCAGCATTGTCTCATAGCGCTGAGGTTTTCCAGCCAGAACATCGGCCATCGACTCTTCCGAAACCTTAATCGAAATAATAGTAAAATCACCACGGGCAACCGCTGTGATACCGCCATTGCTGTATTCACAGGTGATTTTCTCTATCTCCGTCTGAATACGTTTGGCCTCTTTACGCATCTGCATGGCCTGTTTAACCTGATCCATCATTCCCATAAAATCATCTCCTTAAAATTGGTATTATTCTTCTACAAAACAAGTGGGGTAGTATAAGATAACCGCACTGTTTTCTCAAGTGCAATATGCTCTGCGGCTACTTCACGATTGCGCCGATGATAAAAAGCATTATCAAAAGTAGTCCAAGCATCCTGCTTGGTTTATTATTCAGGCAAGCAGGATGCTTTATTTGCATTACTTCACTTACGAAAAAGCTCAACAGGGAAAAAGTATTTCTGAAACCTTAATGCTTATTTCGTCCACCGTGTAACAGCGGACATACTGAACAGCACAGTATATCCGCCGTTACACGGTGGATTATTCCCAAAATGTCACCAGTCCGCATCAAGTCTTCAGAAATTCAGGGTTGCAAAGTAATCTTCCACGGTCTCGGCCCGGCGAATCAGTTCAACACTGTGGTCCTCACGCAGCAGCAGCTCTGCTGAACGCAGTTTTCCATTATACTGAAAACCCATTGCATGACCATGAGCACCTGCATCATGAATAACAACCAGATCTCCCGGTTCCATCACTGGCAGCTTTCGATCAATTGCAAACTTATCATTATTCTCGCATAGCGAACCGGTCACATCATAGAGCTTATCAGCAGGTGCATCCAAACGAGCCGGAACCGATATATGATGATACGCACCATAAAGCGCGGGACGCATCAGATCGGCCATGCAGGAATCAAGCCCGACATAGCTCTTATAGGTCTCTTTGACATGACGCACCTTTGACACCAGATAACCATAAGGCCCGGTCACCATACGACCGCATTCCATATAGAGTTTCAATTCAGGGTGGCCTTTATCAATCAGACGTTCCTGATAGGCTTTGCGAATTCCCTCACCGACAAACTCCAGATCAACAGCTTCATCTTCCGGGTTATACGGAATACCTATACCACCACCGATATTAACAAAATCAAAGGTAATATCGAGTTCAGTGAAGATCTTAATTACGAGATCAAACAGGATTTCCGCAGTCTCAACAAAATACTGTGGGTTCAGCTCATTGGAGGCGACCATGGTATGCAGGCCAAAGCGTTTAACCCCCATCTGCTTCAGTTTTTTATAGCCCTCAAAGATCTGTTCAAGAGTAAATCCATATTTCGCATCTTCAGGATGGCCTATAATGGCATTTCCGCCCTTTAAAGATCCTGGGTTGTAACGAAAGCAGACCAACTCAGGCAAACCAGCGCATTTTTCAAGAAAATCAATATGGCTGATATCATCCAGATTAACCACTGCACCCAGCTCGACAGCCTTGATAAACTCATCTTCAGGGGTATCATTGGAGGTAAACATGATATTTTCACCGACAACGCCAACCTTCTCAGAGAGCAACAGCTCAGGCAGAGAGCTGCAATCCATTCCAAAACCCTCCTCCTTCACAATCTGCATCAAACGGGGGTTAGGGCAGGCCTTGACGGCAAAATACTCCTTAAAACCGGGATTCCAGGCAAATGCTTTGAGTAATCTGCGGGCATTCTCACGTATGCCTTTTTCATCATATATATGAAATGGTGTAGGGTATTTCTCCGCAATTGCAGTAATCTCATCCAACGTAAATGGTAAATTCTTATTTGACATCTATATAAAACTCCAATTAATACTAAAGCTGCTTTCAGCCGCCTGCCTGTGCGTTGCACGCAGACAAGGCAACCAAATTAAGCTCTTGTGATATACGAAACTATTTTCTCTAAATGTCCCGTTATGTGTTAAACGACGCATCTTTAGTTGTTTTCTCTCAACAATTTACAAAAACAACCACCTGAGTTTCTTATTTTCTATAACAGGAATTGAGAGAATAGCTACTAAAAAATTCATTAAATTATAACCATTTACGGCTAAGAAAAGCAAGTCCGTTCGAAACAGGTGTTGGGCGGTGAGCAAAAGTGGAATTCTCGAGCGAGCAAAAGAGGAAGGTCCGTTTCATATGTGCGTTCAGTTGCGAGTGTACGAGTCACCTGCGCAACTTATTAAAATCAATTTTTTTTTTCAATTCCGCGCATTGGCGCAGAGCCGGGAGGGCAAATCTCCTGATGAGCCGTGTTATGCAACATTTTAAGTTTTTCTTTTGATTTTCATAAACAGCAATAAGAGCTATTAAGCATCCTAGCACATTTAAACCCACTCTTAGATAGAAGCCCGCTGTGATCAATGTAGGCGTATTGATTACATGCGAAGTAACAAATACCGCAATAAGAGAAGCCATAACAACAGCCGTCACAAATTGTTTTGATGGTGCAATATAGGCCGATGCCATTATCAAAGAAATAGGATTAAACAATGCATAAGCAAGATACTCAAGTGTTACAGGATCTAATGTTATGAACCCAAATAGTTTAAGACCATCTGGATGAAAGCTTTTGAGCATAATTATCCAGTGAATCGGAAAATGTATTAGCAAACAGAAAGCAAAAGAGCCAAGCAAAACTGCAAGCCACCTAAGGGGCAGAGTGCCGTTTGTTTTCATTAGATAAAATCCTATGTCTGCCAACTATAAAAATATTGTAGCAGGTACTTTTTCAGTAAACACTCTTTCCAACATGGTCTTATCCTCTGCTTATTTGTCGATTCTGTCAATTGTTTTTGTTATTAGTACTCTCTACTCAAATACTATCTTGCTTGCGAAGGATTTTTTTGACAGGATTTCGTAAATAATCACCCGTGTTCTTAAAGGGCACTTCAAGACATTGTTGAGGTGCTCCTTCAGAGCACATCTCTGTACGCAACACAGTTCCCAGGGCGATGCCCTGAGCTATGGTGAATAGCCCTTTCATGGCAATATTCCTTAAGTACAGAAAAATTTAACTCTGCAGACAAGCAGGTTGTTTTACGGGCTTCAGGCCCTTGACTTAGAACTTAACTAGGATCACGATTAAACAGATGCGAGTTGATATGAGAAATTGGTTACATCCGTCTGCTGCTTTGCATGTTCAAATGTCATGCTGACAACATTTCCCTTAGCATCGACTTCAACAAGAACATTCTCGTTCAGATCATAAGTTTCGGCAACCTTATGATTACTGAAATTTATCAACAAGGTATCAGTCTCAGTAAAATATTTTGTCTGCATTGTTAATATCCTCTATTTAAATTGTCTGTCAAAGAAAGCATTGTGTACACTTCTTTTAACTAGAATATCAAACACCACTAGGCATGTACAGATCGATAAATTCGGGATAATGCAGTGATGGCTTACACACAAAGCTTAAGTAGATTGTGATGGCCTCGCTCATGGCCCAAAGCTTATTTGGTTGCGAATCCGCTGCATTAGCTTTACACCTGCGCTTGAGAAATTCCCCGATTTCTGCTTTAATACTCGCTCCTGTTTAAATATGTAAGGATAGATCAAATGCAATTTTTTAAAATTTTAGTGACCTCTCTGCTTTTTTCATGCATCGCAGATGCCGACACAACCCAGCAGCCACCAGCCGATTTTCTTCTGGACACCCAGGCTGTTACAGCTGCGGCCATAAAAATGACAGCACAGAAATTTCCCAATGCGGACACGATCCTGGTTGATGACCATGTTCTTGAAGAGTACAACAAAGATGGGACCTCGATTTGCTGGGATGACGAATATACAAAAGTTCTTACGGAAAAAGGACGCCGCAGTAACACATCGCATGACTTCTCCTTTGATACCAGCTACTCCACTTCATTTGTCTACAGGGCTGAAATCATTAAACCGGATGGTAAAATCCTACCGATCGACATTGAGCAATACTCCAAAATCATGACGGAACAAAGCCAGATGGGGTCCAATATTTATGACCCCAGCAATAAAATCCTGACTCTGGCTACACCGGGTGTTGAGGTGGGTGATATCTGCCATATTGTCTCCTGCCGGATCAACACAAAAGCCCGAATGAGCAACACCTGGGCCGATTACTCTGTCTTTGAGTACAACGCCCCTATTGCTAAGCTGGATTACGAAATTATTGCTCCCCCGGGCCTTCCAATCAAACATAAACTTATCCGCTCGCCAATCAAGGACAGCGTCACCTATACCGAAACAAAGATCTCTGGAGACAGGACCCGCCACCTCTGGCTGGTTAAGGATATTCCCCAGATGTTTCCCGAGCCAGACATGCCACCTCTGCATACCCAGGTTCAACGCCTGCTTCTCAGCACCATTAAAGACTGGAAAACTGTCTCACGCTGGTATTGGGAGCTTTGTATAGAACCGATGAGCAAAACTACCCCGGAGATGCGTGCCAAGGTTAAAGAGCTGACGGATGGATTAACCGGACGCGAAGAAAAAATTCGCAGTATCTTTAAATTCGTTTCACAGGATATCCGCTACATGGGTATCACCACTGAGGATGTGGCTCCGGGCTATGAACCACATCCTGTTGACATGACCTTCAATAACCGTTACGGAGTCTGCCGCGATAAGGCCGCTCTGCTGGCAGCCATGCTGAGAATGGCTGACATTCCTGCCTATCCAGTGCTGATACATGCCGGAGCAAAGATGGACCATGACATCCCGGTTCCCTTCTTTAATCACGCCATCACAGCCGTTGACAAACCGGGCGGAGGATACAGCCTGATGGACCCTACCGATGAAAACACAAAGGATATCTTTCCCGCCTACCTCTGCAACCGCAGTTATCTGGTAGCCAAGGAGGAAGGAGAGACCCTGCTGGTCTCCGAGATCTATCCAGCTGAGAAAAACATGATGCTGATCACATCCGAAGGGGTGCTGGATGCAACAGGCTCCCTGCTGCTCAAAAGCAGACTTGAGTTTAAAGGAATCAATGATAACGCTTACCGCAGCCACTTCCTGCGCAACAAACAGGATAAACGGCGCAAATTCTTTGAATCCGCTCTAAAAAAACGGTTAGCCGGGGCTGAATTAATTGAATGCACCATCACCCCTGAAGATCTGCAGGACACAGAGCAGCCCCTGCTTGTGACTCTGACCAGCCGAATTCCCGACTATCCCGTAAAAGGTGATTCTCTGGATCTGGTGACTATGCCTTGGCTCAGTTCATCAATTGGATACGTCAATTTTGTAATTGGAGCCACAGGTCTCAAAGAACGCAAATATACGATGAAAACCGATATCACCTGCGGAGTCAAAGAAACAATAACCATTAATGTCGCGGCCGGTCTTAAAAGCCCATACAGCATCCCTCCTAAATTTACGGTAGATAAGGCCGGTGTTCTTTTCTCTATTGAGCACGCTTACAAAGATGGCAGGCTCTCAGCCGAACTTATACAGAAAATTAAAACTCCGGAGTTCTCCCCTGCGGAGTATCTGGTGCTCAAACAAAACCTCAAAGAGATAGAAGCTCAGACACGCAAACGTCCGCTTTTCACATCAGGCAATGCCAACCCGCCCGACCATGAGATGCTCTTCAACCACACAAAGACAGAGATGCATTCCCCCACAAGCTGGACAACCACAACCAGCTGGAGCAAACGCATCCTGACCTATGCCGGCAAAAAAAAGAATTCAGAGCTGAAATACAGCTACAACCCTATCTGGCAGAACATTGAGCTGGTCTCCGCCACGGTCTCCAATGCAAACGGAAAAGTTTTTACGGTAACCGACAAAGAGATCAACCTTATGGATGCAGGCTGGACAGCATCCGCACCGCGCTATCCCGCTGGCAAAACACTGATAATTAATTTACCGGGTGTTGAAACCGGCAGTGTTATTACCGTACAAACCATGGCAACCCGCAGCAACGCAAACTTCTATGCCAACAGCATTGGCTTTGGCGGCACATCCCCCAGTGCCAACGAGAGCTTTGAACTCACATGGCCCCGCAACCTCACACCGGTAATTCAATCATTTAATCTGCATGATTATGTGACCTGCTCTGCAGTAACCAACGATCAGATCATTACAACCAGATGGAGTTCAGAGAATCCACCTGAGTTGGAAGCTGAGTCAGGAATGCCCCCCTGGCACTTCCACAACCCACAGGCATTCATCTCCTTTGGTGAATGGAATAAGTATACCCGCGATCTAAAGAAGGTTATCAGGAAGGCACTCAAGGAAGATGACGCAACCGAAAAACATGTCAAAGAGCTGCTTCGCGGAATAAAGAAACCACAGGCAAAAATTCTGGCAGTTCGTAATGATGTACTGCGCAACATACGAATTGCCGGGCCATCTTATCTGGCACTTCCGCTCAGCGAAGTTTCCACGGCTGACCAGACCTTAGGTGATCAATACGGAAATGCCCTTGACCGTGCTATTCTGATGGCCGCTATGCTGGATGAAGCGGGATTTAATCCTGAGATCATTTTCGCCTCAAGCAACAGCTCTCGTTATTCAAAAGCATTTCAACCCAATCTGGATGTACCACAAGCCGGTTTCTTTAGTAATCCTCTGATCAAACTCCGTAGCAAGGGACAAACCTACTACCTGAGTGATGGTGATCAATACACCGAGCTGGGAGTTTCCCATTTCCACGATGCCCCTGCTCTAAATCTCAAGGGCGACATCAACTACATTCAAATTCCCGAGGATAGACAAAATCAAGGTAGAAGTTCACTATTAATTGATCTCAGTGCTGATGGCTCCGCCATGATAACATCCACCAACTGGTATTATGGAACAAGCTACAGCTCATTCCGTAAAACCTACAGCGAGATGCTTCCTGAGGACAGACGTCGCCACTACCTGGAAACCGTCAACAGCGTTGCAAAATCGGCAACTGCAGTTACGGATCTCATCACCAATTATGACACCTTCCCTGGTTACAAGACCTACACGGTAAAAGCACAGGATTACGCAGTCATTGAAAACAATACCCTGACCCTGAATATCCCCATGGTTTCAGGCACCATCTTTCCGGTCCGCACCGACACACGGACAAACCCGCTCTTTATGAAAAGCAACTCACAATCAAAACTGGTCTGCACCGTTATCCTCCCCCCCGGATACAACAAGCTTGCTCTTCTTCCGCAAAGCAAGGTGTGGCAGCTGCCGGCCGGAGTGGGAACCTTCAGTTTTGATGTTCTAACAAAAGAGCGCTCTGACAAACGTACCGAGGTAACAATAACAAGAAGCATACAGCGGAGCAGTGGCGAACTGGCACCGGAGCTCTACCCTGCAATACTCGAGTATAACCGGATTTCGAGCCACCCCTCCATGCGCACTCTGGTCGCAGAGAAAGAGTAGGGGTGCGTTAGGGCGCGAGTTAACGTTGAATGTTGGATGTTGAATGTTGAATGTTGAATGTTGGATGTTGGATGTTGGATGTTCAACATAATGGATATTAGTACCTCTCTTCTTAAATTCTATCATGTTTGCGAAAAAGTTTTTGACTAACGCAGTAATGACTATCGCACAACTTATCAAAGAATGTGATATAATACTGCACATCACAGGACGAAAGTTTGGTTGCAGCTCAGCTGCGGTAGGTTGTAGACATAGCCCGTGTTGAACTGTTAGGTTGCCAGGAGTTTAGCCCCCTAAAACGCGTAGCGTTTTCTTCTAAAACAGCGGCGACGGATCACGTAAAAAACAATGAAAACAAAAGGTTGATCTCAGGGAGATAAACCCAATCAAACACAAAGGACAGCTGTTTTAGTATGATCGAATTTAGAGATGTAAGTATGCGTTACGGCGTCCAGGAAATTCTTGGCGACGTTAATTTCAGAGTTAATAAAGGCGAACGCGTTGGAATTGTCGGTCCCAACGGTGGCGGTAAATCAACCCTTTTCCGTCTTATCATGGGCGAAGATGACTCTGACAAAGGCCAGGTCATCATTGAGGAATCTCCCCGTATCGGATATATCCGCCAGCACCTGAAAGCCGACAACGCCACCGAATCACTCCTAGAGTATGCTCTGCGTGGTATTCCCGGTCTCTTTGAAATGGAAGTTCAGATCCATGCCCTTGAACATAAGTTGACTGAGTCAAAAGATGAATCGGAGCGCAGCCGCCTGCTAAAACGCATTGGAACACTGCAAAGCAAATTTGAACACCTCGGCGGCTATGAAATTGAATCAAGGGTCAAGGCCTCACTGGGAGGTCTCGGTTTTGAAACAGAGGCATTTGAGCGCCCCTTCGCCAGCTTCAGCGGAGGCTGGAGGATGCGTGCAGAGCTCTCACGAGTTCTGGCATCCCAACCCGACCTTCTGCTTCTGGATGAACCTTCCAACTACCTTGATCTACCGGCCATCGACTGGCTACAGCGTTTTCTGAGAGGTTATGAAGGCACATTGATGCTGATCTCGCATGACCGTTACCTGCTGCGCACCCTAACAACAACCACGATTGAAGTGGATGCAAATACGGCCACCCGTTACAATGGCAATCTGGATTACTATCTGCGTGAACGTGAGGTACGTTACACCAATCTGCTTGCAGCCAAAGAGAATCAGGACAAACGCAAAGAACAGCTGGAGCGTTTTGTCGAGCGATTTAAAGCAAAGGCAACCAAAGCAACCCAGGCACAGAGCCGCGTCAAAATGCTGGAGAAGCTGAAGAAAGAGGAGATCAAACTCCCTAAACGCAGCTTAGCCGCCAGCCACCTGCGAATCCCGCCGCCCCCGCACTCCGGCGCAGAGATATTCAGGGCAGAGAACCTCTCCTTCTCATACGACGGCAGTAATAACATTTTAAATAATATTGAGTTCAGTATCGGCAAGGGTGACAAAATTGCAATTATCGGTTACAACGGCATGGGTAAAACCACGCTGCTACGCTTAATTGCCGGAACCCGCAAGCCAACTACAGGGGTAGCCATCCTGGGTCACAAGGTCAGCCCCGGCTACCTTTCACAGGAGTTCTCTGAAACAATACCACCCGACATCTCAGTTTACGAGTGCGCCAAACGCAGTACTGTCGGGGCAACCGATAAATTTCTGCGCAGCAACCTGGCCGGGTTTGGATTTGGTCCTGACGACATTACAAAGCAGGCTGGAGTTTTGAGCGGTGGAGAAAAGATCCGTCTGGCATTCCTGCGTCTGTTCTTAAATCCCCCCAACCTGATGTTACTGGATGAACCGACCACCCATCTGGATCTGGAGGGGCGCGACACACTGGAAAACTCAATCAGGGAATACAGTGGTACCGTCTGCCTGGTCAGTCATGATATCGAATTTGTGCGAAACACAGCTACCTCCATTATCGAGATAACACCGCAGGGTATCCGTCGATTCCCGGGTGGATACGACTACTACAAAGAAAAGACTGCAAAGGACTCAAAACCGCAGGCTCAGAAACAGAGTAAGGGCCCTGAAAAAACGTCCGATTCCTCTCCCATCAGCTCCAAAGAACTTCGTAAGGCCCGGGCTAAAGAACGAGCCAAGTATCAGCCGCGCATCAAGGATCTCAAAAGAAGAGTCAACAGGGCTGAAACAAAAATCGTTGCATTAGAAGAGGAGCTGGAGACACTCTCCGAGGTGCTCTTCAATCCACAACCTGATACAGACTTCTCAAAAACCAACCAACGGCTCAGGTTCGTACAGGATGAACTTGAACGATATACAGAAGGCTGGGAGCGGGATGGCGCAGAGCTGGAAAAACTTCAGCAGAAAGCTAATGCGGGATCGGAGAATCACTCCTTGTCTTGATCTTAATCCCGATCCTCGTCTTTTTTCAATTCCCTGTGCCGATCGTTGTTTGATTAAGTTGCGGGAGAAGCTGGGGTTGCGGCGTAAGCCGTCCAGAGTCAAACAAACTTGATTCCCGAAGCAGCTCCCCCTCATAACCCTCAAGACCGGGGGCTGGGGTTGCGAGGACTTTGATTTTTGAGGCGTAAGCCGTCCAGAGTCAAACAAACTTGATTCCCGAAGCAGCTCCCCCTCATAACCCTCAAGACCGGGGGCTGGGGTTGCGAGGACTTTGATTTTTGAGGCGTAAGCCGTGCCCGCGCCAGCGGGACAAAAAGCTCCTCGTCGCAACCCCAGCCCCCGGTCGCCGCCCTTACTCCTTATAATCCAATTCAAAGTGTTCTATTTTCCAAATTTCTTTTGCGTATTCGGCTATCGTTCGATCTGAAGAAAACTTACCTGAACGAGCCACATTCAAGAGGGCCTTTTTATCCCAGGCAAATTCATCACGATACAATGCATCAATTTTGTCCTGTGTATTGATATAATCACGCAGATCGGCCAAGAGCATATAGTGATCATTATAATCCAGAAGCGATTTGATAATCGGTTTAAACAGACCGGGAGTCAGCAGAGAAAAGACATCGCGACGAATCATATCCACCGCCATACGGATCTCAGGGTCTGCATGATAGTAATTTAACGACTTATAAGATGCGCGCAATTCATCGACCTCCGCAGTCCTCAAACCAAAGATAAAGATATTATCCTCACCGACCTCTTCACAAATTTCAACATTGGCACCATCGAGAGTTCCGATGGTCAAGGCACCATTGAGCATCAACTTCATATTGCCGGTACCGGAGGCCTCTGTGCCAGCCAGAGAGATCTGTTCACTGACATTAGCAGCCGGTATAATTTTCTCTGCTAGCGAAACACGGTAGTCGGGCAGGAATACCAGTTTAAGTTTTTTACAGGTGCGCGGGTTAGAGTTAACCACATCAGCAACCCCGTGAATCAGCTGGATAATAAGCTTGGCCATGGTATAACCAGGTGCCGCCTTTGCCGCAATAATAAAGGTGCGCGGCACAATATCAAGCTGCGGATTATCAATCAAGCGTTTATAGAGTATAATCACATAAAGAACCAGAAGCAACTGACGCTTGTACTCATGCAACCTCTTAACCTGCACATCAAAGATCGAATCAACTTCTACATCAACGCCGACCTCATTCTTAATATACTCAGCCAAAATCACTTTATTGGCCTGTTTAATCTCTCTGAATTTTTTCAGGAAATCTTTGTCATTAACATATGATTCAAGGTTCTTCAACTCATCCAGCTTAGTAATCCAAGTAGTGCCAATTTTTTCAGTAACGAGTTCAGCCAGTCCAGGATTAGCCTTGAGCAACCAACGACGCTGCGTAATACCATTTGTTTTATTAGAGAAATGCTCGGGGTACATCTCGTAGAAATCTTTAAAGAGGGTCTTTTTGATAATCTCCGTATGCAGACTGGCAACACCATTAACAGAGCAGGAACCGGCAATTGCCAAATTGGCCATCCGTACTGAACGATCACCTTCCTCAGCAATAATACTCATACGTTTAAGACGTGCGGAGTCACCCGGCCAGATAGAGGCAACCTGTTTCAGAAAGCGGCCATTAATCTCATAAATTATCTGCATATGCCGAGGCAGCAGACGTTCCATCAGCGAAACACTCCACTTTTCGAGAGCCTCCGGTAGAATAGTATGATTTGTATATGCCGTGCAGGTCCTGGTCAAATTCCAGGCAACAGTCCAATCCAGTTTTTTCTGGTCAACCAGAATCCGCATCATCTCCGGAATAATCAAAGCGGGATGGGTTTCATTAAGCTGAATAAACACTTTCTCAGGAAGTTTAGTCCAATCAGCCCCGTTTTCATCTTCAAAACGCGCCAGAATATCCTGTAGGGAGCAGGAGGTGAAGAAATACTGTTGACGCAAGCGCAGTTCCTTACCGGCAAGAACATTATCATTGGGATAAAGCACTTTGGTTAAATTCTCAGCGAGCACCTTATTCTCTACCGCATCAACATAGGAGCCCTTATTGAAATCATCCAACTGAAACTCATCAACAGCCTTTGCCGACCATAATCTCAAAGTATTAACACTATTGCTATATCCGACAATAGGCAGGTCATAGGGAATACCATGAACCTGATCTGCCTCAACCCAGCGCCATTCAGAATTAACGCCATCAACAATATGCTCCACTCGTCCGCCAAAATTAACAACCTGAGTGCGCTCCGGTCGTTCAATCTCCCAGGGATAACCATCCTTCAGCCAGTTATCAGGCTCTTCAACCTGTTGCCCCTCTATAATACGCTGCTTGAAGATTCCGTAATCATAGCGCAGACCGTAACCCATTCCGGGAATTCCCATTGTCGACATTGAATCCAGAAAACAAGCTGCCAGGCGTCCTAAGCCACCATTACCCAGCCCCGCATCCACCTCAAAATCACGCAGGGATTGCCAGTCAATATCATAATCAGCCAGAGCCTTTTCACAAATGGGGTCCATCTTCATATTGATAACATTGTTACCCAACAGACGTCCTATCAGAAATTCAAGAGAGATATAGTAGGCACGACGCACCTTTTTATGTCTATATTGCTTCTGCGTTTGAATCCATCGTTCGATCATGCGATCGCGAACACAATACGCAAAAGCCTGATACTGATCCCGGCGTGTCGCGTTATCGGTGGCTTTTGCCAGCGAATAGCGAAGATGCCATAAAAAATCATATTTTAATCCGTCCACATTCATCTGGACTCGTTTATCGGTCGCTAATTTATTTTTTTTCAAAGCGCTCATTATTATTTCTCCTAATTTATTAAATTCAAGCTTAATATTATGCCAAATTTTGATTCCATAGTCAGTACTGTTTTGAACAAATTGGTTTTTTACAGTTATTTCGACTTTTTTTGGTTTTTCGTTGTTCTTCCCACAAGAGGACATCAGTCTCCACCCCGCAAGTGCTGGGAGCTATGCCTGCCCTTTACCCTTAAATAAGTGCTGGACAAAACACTTAACACCGTGTACTCTAGTTGCATGAAAAAGCAAAACCAGATTAAGCGAACACTATCGCAA
>JAQIBS010000030.1 GCA_027858965.1 Kiritimatiellia bacterium | reverse complement strand
TACCCACACAAAAGTCGGAAGAACCTAAAAAAATTATCTATTTTTCAACTTCTTATTATTAACGGCAGAAATTGACATGCCTACCCTTAGCGGAGCATCAACAACGTTCCGCTGGCATGGGCGGTCATTACAAGGGTATTACCGACCCGCTTGACCCGCGTTGAATACGGCTCCAGACCTTCTCCTTGAATGACCCATGAATCCAGAAATTCCTCGCCGATAATTGAATCGAAGGTAAAGAGCGTCATCTGCTCTGGCGGGGTTTGTCCGTTAAGAGCAACATCTGCACTCCAGTTCGTTATGGAGCTCCAGTTACTATCAATTAAACTGCGGCCATTCCAGATGTAGGTATCCGCCCGGGAGATCCCTGTAATTCCCATAACACATATAAACACCATCGCCGAACCAAGCCAATTGATAGCCCTTGTCATAATCAAACCTCTTACTCTAATTAAGTTAGACAATTAAACACTTCGAAAATACTGTTTAAAGTATATATGTAGTGCCCCTCAGCCACAAGCGATTTATTTACCGGATAATTTTCAACAAAAAACAATCCCATTTCACAGTCATCCAACACCTTGCCTCCAAAGGCGGTCATATGATAAAATAGATATTGATGAAAAAGATACCACGCAGAGTTTGGCTGGAGATCAGCCGTGATGTACTAACCAGCAACTTTAATGCTGTTAGTAACAAAGTTTCTCCCTGTGAAGTTATGCCCGTTTTAAAGGCAAACTCTTATGGGCTCGGCGTTCTGCCTATCGCCGAAACCTTAAAAGAAGCAGGGGCAATGCGTTTCGGTGTTGCTGAGCCTTACGAGGCTCTTCAGCTGCTACCGCTTGAAAGGTCAATCCATATTCTGAGCAGTATACTGCCAGAGGAGGTTGAGCCGATGATTGAAGCCGGCATCACCATCCCTGTAGCAAGTCTGGAGAGTGCACAGCTGATCAACCGCACCGCGGAAAAACTTCATAAATTTGCAACAGTCCACTTCAAGGTTGATACAGGCATGGGACGACTCGGTATTCTCTACAATGATGCCTATGAAACAATCTCAAAAGCACATGGGTTGCCTGGACTTATCAGCGAGGGTATTTTCTCGCATTTTTCTATGGCTTATGAACGGACATCACCGGTAACACTTGAGCAGATCAACAAGTTCAAAACTTTGCTAATGCAGTTGAGTAAAGCAGGCAAACACTTTAAATATGTGCATATAGCCAACAGCGATGCTATCAATAACTTCCCTGAATCATATCACCCCCCCTTTAACATGGTACGAACGGGAATTAATCTACACGGCGCCTTTGATGCGGAAGGCAACAGATCCATACCTATTCAGCCGGCTATCTCATTAAAAACACGACTGACGGCTGTACGCAAACTGCCGGCTGGTAGCTGCATCGGATATGGGCATACTTACAAACTCAAAGAGAAAACCCGCATCGGCACCATATCGGCAGGATATGCCGACGGACTTCCACTCTCGCTCTCCAATCAGGGCAATGTGATTATCCGCGACCGATTGTGCCCTATTATCGGAAGAGTTTCAATGGACTACACCAACGTATCATTAAAAGATGCGCCAGAAGCACAGGTGGGTGATGACGTTACATGCCTGGGGGCAACTGAATCAAACTGCATTACAATTGAGTCATGGGCAGAGCTGAAAAACACTCATCCCTACGAAATCATCTGCTCTTTCGGCAACCGCGTCGAACGGCGTTACATCTGAGTTCAATTACAGATAATCAATTCTGAGGCGACTCAAATCTATTACCCTAACCCAGCGTAGCCGGAACCAAATAGGCAGTAAGTAACAGGATAATATTTTCTGACAGGATTAACTGAAGGCGACCTTACCGGGGTTGATGATGTTCTGAGGATCAAAGGCCAGCTTGATGTTTTGCATCAGTTCAATTCCGGACTCTCCAATTGATTCAACCAGATACTGACGTTTTGCATATCCGATACCGTGCTCTCCGGAAACCTGGCCGCCCAGCTCGCGTGCATGTGAGTACATACACTCAAAAGCATCTTTCAGCTTCTTATCCCAGACCTCCTGAGAGAGCTGATCGCGCAGCACATAAATATGCAAATTCCCATCTCCTGCATGACCAAAGCTGCGAATACGAATATCAAACTTCTTTTGCAGTTCACGGGTATACTTCACAAACTCGGCAACTCTTTTGCGGGGAACAACCACATCGCATTCATCCATCTCGGTGGTTGAGCTCTTGATGGCCTCAAGGAAGGCACCACGTGCGCTCCAGATTGCCTCTTTACGCTCTTCGGTATCCGAAATAAATACATCAAGGGCACCGGCGGCCAGACAGGCATGCGCTACCACTTCGTAGTCTGCTTCAATCGCTTCAATGCTGTTGCCATCAAAACTCAACAGCAAATAAGCATCAGCGGAGTTATCAGGAAACTTGCGACCCAGAAATTCCTCGGCAGCCAGAATCACATCTCGCTCCATAAATTCAATTGCCGTAGGAATTGATCCAGCCCTGATAATCGCAGGAACCATATCAATGGCCATCTCCAGTTCAGGAAAGGGAATCAGCAGACTCACCATCTTTTTGGGCATTGGCAGCAGACGCAGAATTGCTTTGGTCACAACAGCCAAGGTACCTTCCGAGCCGACAATCATATCCTTAAGGCTGTAACCGGAGCTGTTCTTAACAACCTTCCCGCCAATCTGCATAACCTTTCCATCAGCCAACACAATTTCAAGGCCGCGCACATAGTCGCGGGTAACTCCATATTTCACAGCACGCATACCGCCTGCATTCGTATTGATGTTACCACCGATGGTGGCGCTCTTTTCACCGGGATCAGGTGGATAAAACATATTGTGTTCGGTCACAAAGGCCCCGATTTCCATCAGAAGAACACCAGGCTCAACGGTTAAGGTGAAGTTATCTTCGTCGAGCTCCAGAATATGATTCATCTTACATAAATTTAGCATTATTCCACCGTGCAATGTCACGGAGGCCCCCACAAGACCGGTCCCCTGTCCGCGAGGAGTCACGGGGATATTACGATCGTGCGCATATTTCATGATTTTCGATACTTCATCGGTGCTCAGCACCTCAACCATGACATCAGGACGTCGGTTGATTCCACCGAGCTCATCATGACAGAAATCTTCATTAATTGCATCGCCGCAATAAACCCGGTCAGCGCCGCACTGCGCAACCAGAAACTCAATATCCTGTGATGTTATTTCAGAGTAACTCACGCAACACACTCCTTTGCAGCTGTTATTTTTTTTATTAAGGCCGGAATTATTTCATAAATATCGCCGACAATTCCAACATGCGCAGCCTTGAATATCGGGGCATTTTTATCCATATTAATCGCCACGATATGCTCTGCTGTATTCATTCCGGCAACAAACTGAATTGCCCCGGAAACAGCGCAGGTAATAATTAATTTTGGTTTAACAGTCCGACCACTAAGCCCGATCTGCCGTTTAGGATCAAGCCAGCCGGCTTCAATCAACGAACGGGTTCCAGCCAGCTGAGCATGGAGCAGTTCAGCCAGGCGTTCAATCATAGCCATATCTTCCGCCTTTTTCAAACCACGGCCGGCTACAACAATGACCTCAGCCTCTTCAATCCCCTCTTCTTTTGGTTTGGACTTAACCTCCAGAACCGTGATTTTCGATTTGAGCTTATCCTGATCAATCGCCATCTTTGTGATCTTACCGTTAAGCTCATCCACCCGCTCCGGGGCCGAAAAAATCTTATAACGCACCGTGGCAAACTGTGGTCGGTGATTGGGCGTATTGATATGCGCCATAATGTTGCCGCCAAATGCGGGACGAATCTGATCCAGATCCGTGTTATCCTGCATATCCAGGACCGTACAGTCAGCGGTCAATCCACTCCTGAAACGCGCGGCAACCCGTGGAGCCAGCGACCGGCCAACATTAGTCCCACCAATCAAAACAGTGGAGGGCCTGACATGATTAATAAAGTCTTCAAATGCGGCGGCATACGGCTCAATACGGAAATGTTTCAGCGCCTTTTCATCGTAAACAAAAACTTCATCCACACCGTAGTGCAGCAACTTCTCCGCTTTTTCTTCAATATTATCACCGAGCATCAAAGCATAAACCGGTTTATTAATTTTGGCCGCCAGCTCTCTAGCCTTACCGATCAACTCAAATGTAACAGGAAAAATATCGCCATCAAGATGGTCGGCATAAACAGCGATCCCATTCCACGAATCTTTATCTACCTCGACTTTAACATCCTCAACATACTCAAAAATGCCATCCACATCTTTCTTAATGCAGATCTGACACATTTTGCAGGCGGCATTAATTTGCAGATAACCATTAACATAATCAATTGCATTAAAGGGACACAAGGCACGTACAGCCTCGACATCCTTAACCCTGTCCTGATGAATAATAATCTTTGCCATAACTAAATTATCTCCACAAATTTCTTTTCAATCAGCTGCTCGCACAGGCGTTCCGCAGCATCAACACCGGATTCTTCCCACATTTCATGACTATCATTGGAGGGTGGTGGAAAGATGCGCTTGACTTGCGTCGGAGAACCATTCAGGCCATAATGCGTCTCATCCTTATCGTCAAAATCATCCAGCGTCAGCACTTTGACAGCACGATCCTTACTTGCCAGCTTAAGTTTAAATGAGGGCAGCCGGGGCTGATAGATATCCTTGGATACAGAGATCAGCGCCGGAAGCTTTATTTTGGCAATCTCGACGGTATCCGACATATCCATCTCCACTGTGATAGTGGTATCGGTCAGCTCAATAATGCGCCGGATATCCGTTACATGAGGAATATCAAGGAACTCTGCGATCTCAGGTCCCACCTGGGCGGTATCTCCATCAGTAGTCTGCTTTCCGCAGATAATCAGATCAGGCAACCCCTGCTTCAAAATACCCTGCGAGAGCGTGTAGGAAGTTGCTAAAACATCAGAACCGGCAAAGCGACGGTCTGACAGAATCGCACCGTCATCCGCTCCCATCATGTATGCCTCATGAACGATGGCCGTAGCCTGTGGCGGCCCCATCGTAATTACGGAGATGCTGCCTCCCTGCTGCTGACGAAGGCGCAGAGCGCTCTCCAAGGCAAACAAATCAAAGGGGTTCATCTTTGAATCCACGCCATCCCGTTTCAGTACACCGGTTTTTTCATCGACCTCCACATCCGAGGTTCCCGGCACCTGTTTAATACAAACTGTAATATTGATCATATATCTCCAATTACTGTAGCCGCTTATGCGGTTAGAAAGAACAATTAATTGCTCTTTCTGAAAAATTGTTTATCGGGGTTCAGCTTGTAGCTTGTAGCCAGTAGCTTGTAGGTAAATGCCGCTCACAGAGCGGCTACTACATTTTTCTTCGGCAAAGTGCTGATCAAGGAGGGCAGTCGCTACGCGGCTGACCATTTTGCGTAACCTGATCATTCACGTACTGCTCGCAGTCGCCCGCATCCGCCGTCGCCAAGGCTTCCGCCTTCTTCAATACGGCGTGACATGATGGCGTGACATGATGGCGTGACATGTAGCGAACAACTTCCTTGTCTAGCACCTTATCTCACACCTCGTTAAACCAGACTAAGTGCGAGACAAAGTTCGAATCAAAGCACTTGCCACTTGCCACTTGCCACTTGCCATAGGTTCACCTTTTCTTAACAATAACCGAAACTCCGTCAGGAATAACCGTCACTGTAGCAGATTGTCCCTGTAGTTCAAAGGCCATACCCAAGGCCTCATCAAGATTTACGGCATGCTGCATATGCATCTGTTTAATCATCTGCGCATCGCATTGATCTGTCACCATAATCACGGTATTACGGTTCAATATACGGGCCAGAATCTGAAACTCCCATTGATCAGGAAGCGTCTGGTTACGCGGAATACCAGCCACCTTTTCCAACACAGCCGCAGGACTATCGGCCACAGCCATGTGGGTATAGAAAGAAAGACCGCCATGACCATCATTACAAGCGGCAACCATAATGATAACGCCGCCTTTTTTAACGGCTGCTTCTGCGGCTGTCATACCCTTAACCGCCTGATAAATATTCTGATCAAGCGGATATCCGCCATTTGAGGTGATCACAATATCTGCGGCCGGCACCTCAATTCCAACCAGCTCTCCCAGAAAGCGACAGCCAGCCAGATGAGCTGCTTCAAAATGTCCGGCAAAGGCCTTAACAACGCGCTTATCTGCATCGATAACCACATTAACAATATAAGCCAGATTTACCTGCTCAGCTGCAAAAATCATATCCCGGTGAATGGGATTGTTCTCCAGCGAACCGGTGCAGGCCTGTGGAGAGCTGATAAATTCCGCACAATGATTGGCCAGCACAGTTGAGGCTCCGGCAACCCCTGGCAGAACGCTCTTGCGTCCACCGGAAAAACCGGCAAAGAAATGGGGTTCTATAAAACCTTCAGCTATCAAAAGATCGGTCTCAACTGCCAGACGGTTAAGCCACAGCTCACCACCGGAGGGCAGGTCATCCAGTCGGACAAGCTCAGATGCATTCCGTGAGTCGTGCACAACGATATTTTCATTTTCGACAATTTCCAACCCAAGCTTATCGACCAGTTCAGCACGAGTTGTTGCCCGATGAAAGCCGGTTGCAACCAGGATAGTGATCTCAATCTCCGGATTTCCTTGGCGGGCCTCTTCCAGAATTAAGGGCATGATGGTCCTGCTGGGAACAGGACGGGTATGATCACTGGTAATAACAACCATGTTGTGTTTGTTCTTAACCAGCTCCTCGAGCGGGGGCGAGCCGGTTGGAGCCTCCATTGCCAGCTTCACCCGCTCGCTCTGAGACGGTTCATCTTCAGCCCGCTGCACACCTCCACTAAAAACTCCCATCAGGTTTTCATCAGGAATTTCCGCTTGAAGATGAGTCCGGGCATAAGGTATATCTACGTTTGTCATCATTAATCCTATAAACGAGCAGTTAAAATCTAAGTTTAACGTGAATCCATCATTCGATATCGCTATCGGTATCGGTATCGCTACTCGAACTGCATTTTCGATACCGATTCCGATACCGAGTTGCGACACATCACCTAATGGGTACGACTTTGCCATCCTGCACATCTCTAAAAAATAATGACTTATGCGGAATAGACATTTTCAACTGCCGAATATCGGATTATTTTTACGGGCAGGCAAAAAACACACCCCCATTGACCTCTTAGAAATGTCTGAAAGTTTGTCATATTTGCCACAGAATGTCAAAAGTTGACTTGGATTAAGATTAATTGCTTATCGCTCAACTTCCGCAATGAAAAACAAGAAAATCGCGATAGTTCAAGTAGTTAGAATTGTTAAAAAGGTTGAAATGGTTTCCGCCTTCCGCTGTTGCGTCTTTGCGCGCCCTCCCGCATTCGCGGGAGAGGCACGCCCTACAATCGCTGTGTGTATCAGCAGGTGTCAGAAGTCAATTTGGAGGCTGAAATCCTAATCATGACAAGGATTGAACCTAACGCAGCAGAGCCGCAACCAAACGTCCTTTAAGTGATAAGCGATATTTTATCAATTCTTTGGCAAGTTGTGCGATAATCATTACTGCGTTAGTTAACAACGCTTCGCGTTGCATAGAAGAGAAAAGGGCAGGCGAGTGAGTGCTCAAGTGTGCTTAGCCTGTTATTGCAGGACGTGCCTCTCCCGCGACTGCGGAGGGCGCGTTTGCACAGAACTAAAGCATAAATCTTTCGCAAACATGATAGGATTTAAGAAGAGAGGTACTAATGACACGCGGACAGCTATTTCCAGACCGGCACGGGCAGAACTGATGGCGGCCGCTTCGAAACACTATTCGAATGGCAGTCAATACATTTGCCCATTTTCCAGAAATCTGTTTTAGGGGTTGACTATCCCCCTCTCCTCTCGCATAATTAAATACCATTTGACAATTTTTTTTAACAGGTTTTGGAATATTTCCGGCTCACCCTATGGGATACGAGTGACACTGTTTAAGGATAAGGAGTTCACATGTGTAAATATTTTATATGGATCACCACAGTTGTAGTCGCTGGCGCACTTTCTGTGTCAGCTTCAAACGTCGTCCGTATTGTACTGGACGACAGTTCGGCGACAGCGTCCTCAACTCTGACTTACCGTAATGCTAAATACGCCGTGAACGGTGCGGGCTTGACCGGTGATCAGCACACTGCGGCGGCAGCCGACTATGTTGCATGGATGTCGCCATCTCTCCCAACGGTATCCAACCAGTGGTTTCGTATAGATTTAGGGGATGTTCTACCCCTTGACCACGTGAAACTATGGAACTGCAACTGGAATCACCCGACAGTCGACACTGAGGGACGGGGTGTTAAAGATGTGGAGTTCTACATTTCATCCGCACCGACAGCCCCTGCCCCTGATTTCACAAACGCGGTCCCTGTCCTTTGGACGTTAGTCACCAATGCAACCTTTGCAAAGGCACCGGGAGTGGACACCTATACCGGTGAGCCCGATGTCAGTCTGCATGGATGCCAGGGCCGCTGGCTGGCCATGCGAATGCTCTCCAGTCAGTCAGACCCGGCCTATATCGGCATCAGTGAACTGCAGGTTTTTGCGCAAGTTACAGAGATGCCCGACTGGAATTTTCATATGGATGTTACTCTGGCTGGCTACAGCGGCACGACCACATTAACCGATTTTCCATGCGCTTTACGATTGAGTGAGGATCTCCCCGGATTCCGTTACAGCACCTTCTCCTCTCCCGGCGATGGAGGAGACCTGCGGGTGACTGATGTCTACGGCAGACCCCTCCTGCATGAAATCGAGAAATGGGATCCGTCGGGTACCTCAATTGTCTGGGTTGCCGTGGCAAATCTTATTGATGAGACGAGTACCGTTAAGCTGCACTGGAACAATACAGCAGCTACGACGCCGGCTTACGCGACCAACGGGACCTTCTGGAGCAGCTCTTATGGAGGGGTCTGGCACCTTGACCAGAGTGCTGGTGTGGACAGCACAACCAACCGCAATGATGGAACAGCAAACGGAAATATGACTGTTTCCGGTATTTTAGATGCCGGGCAGTATTTTGATGGAAACGATTATATTGAGGTTCCCGACGATGATTCCATCGGGTCCTGTGTCACACAGGCACTGACGGTTTCGACGTGGCTCAAGTCCGATGTGACACTCGAAAGAACAAATGCGACCTACCGTTTACTGGAGAAAGGCGACTGTTACTTCATCTTACAAGGCATAAATAGTGCTGGAGGGTTGGCCTTCCTCGTTAAGACCAATAATACTTCCGCTTTTGTGGGAAATGGAGCGGATGTTTCTTCAAACAAATGGCACCATGTGGGTTGCACGTATGATGGTCTCGTGATGCGTCTGTATCTGGATGGTGTTCAGAAGGGCTCAAGAGCACAAACGGGACCCATTGATGATGACAAAAAGGCCTTGCGGATTGGCTCGGATGACGAAAGAAGCTATTTTAAAGGCATTCTTGATGAAACACGGATCGAGTCAGTGGCCCGCAGTGCCGACTGGATCAAAGCCTGCTTCGACAATCAGCGAGAGCAGGCAGGCTTCGTTGAGTACTCAGAGGTGTATCCCGCACCGCCATCGGGGACAATCATTCTTATTCTCTGATATTCCCTCAGAGCCCACGCGAAAAGGTACCATGCAAGGCAGTGTAGGGGTTGGACCTGCAGAAAGCTCATTTCCAGGGCGGCAGAGGCGGAACTGACGCAGGCCGCTCCGGCACTCCTTTTGTATGACAGTCAATACACTTGAGACGGTGAATATTATGTTTGCTCTTACGGGAGCGGTAAGTGGTATCCATAGCCATCACATCCTGACTGCAGGCTGTGAAGCGGGGATGACAGGTCACGCAGGAGCCGCGTGTGTCGTTGGAATGCGGTTTATGGCAGGCCGCACAGCTGATGCCCTCATGCACGCCGGTCGGTGTGCAATCATCACAGCTGCCCGCCTCTCCCAACGCATTGGGCGCATGACACTGCGTACAGAGGCGCTGACGCGGATCACTCGACACCTTAACGATGCGCCCCCTTTCCACAATGCGCGGAATGCTGAGATCATCGATAGGAAAGGAACACTTCTCCTGACGCACATAAAATGCGAGGGTATCACGACGCACTGACGGGGCATTAGTAATGCTGACGGCAGTCATGTCTGAAGTATCCGGCATCCGTTGAAAAGGAGCTCCCGGCGCATGTAACGTATGGCAGGCCTGACAGGGAATAGTCGGCTGCCCAGCCATCACAGGATTCATCAACTGCCAAGGACCGGTTATATTCAGAGGGGTCACGACATCGGCTATCTGCCCTTCATTAAACATCGCATGGCAACGCAGGCAATCCTCTGCCATCTGCTCGGTATGATTATGCTTCTCATCCAGAAAAATTCCGGCGTAGCTGATTCCATGCCCGCCATTCTGCCAGTGAGCAAATTCACGGGCGTGACAGCTCTGGCAGTTTTTCATGGTCCGCAGAGTCTGCTCTTCAGTCAAGCGAATGTTATCATGACGTTTTTCGGTAAGGTGATAAAAGACGCGTTTGCTATTCTCCCGCAGGGCATGCCATGAGTCAGCCGAACCTCCATGACAATCCTTACAGGAGACATTGCGATGCACCGAATTGGTCCATCTCATATTCGAAACCGCCATCTCATGACAGGATATGCATGTTTTTTCAGGAGGGCTGAACTCAAAGTAGCCCAATCCTCCTAAGAAACAACAGCCCAGAAAAACCGCCGTCATAAGTAATGGTAGAATATACCAAGCGCGTTCTGTGGAAACACTATTTTTATTACTCATTAATCACCTCTAACACAGCGTACTTCAGCCTTAAATAAAAAACCATATTGTTTTTAAACTTGTTGGCATTGGTTTTGCAACCCATTGACTTAAACTTATCACTTACACTTCAACATAGCGGCTTTAAGCGCGGAAACGTCCGCCTCCCTGCCACTCGCGTGCAATATACTCGCCGACCCAGAAACCCAGTGCCATGATAGAGAGCGCTGGATTAAAACCACCATTGGTTACATTCAGACTGCCGTCTGCCACAAAGAGATTGTCTATTTCATGCACCTGTCCGTAGCGGTTGGTGACTGAGCTCTTAGGATCATTTCCCATGCGGCAGGTTCCAGCCTGATGCTGTCCGCCACCGGCCCCCCGTCTGGATCCAGGAGAAGGTGCAGAACGATGGATATCCTTTGCACCGATCTCCTTGAGCAACTGTTCGGCCTTCCCTGAGAGAAACTGACCTATCTCAGCATCATGCAAATGCTTATATCCGGAGTTTCGTACCAGCGGAATGCCCCAGTAGTCCTTCTTCTTAGGATCGAGCATTACGCGGGCATCAAAGACCGGCATTTCCTGCACAGGTCCTACAACACGGATAAAATGTTTATACATCTCTCTCTGATCTTTTTTATGCGCAAGACCCCAGCGGGCAGAGCCAGGAGGACGCTGCCGGCTGAATGCATAAGGCATGAGAATAAAATCATTAGCCAGCATACCGCCCCCATGCAGACCGGGATTGCCGTGATTGAAGTCGCAGAAAGCCACAGTGGCACGAGGACCGGCCTCCTCATAGACCTGCTCATCCATTAAACCATAGGCCCCCACATAACAATGTCCCTGGATATTGCGTCCAACCCAATCATTATTATTACCGGCTCCATTGGGAAAAAGTTTTGATTTGGAGTTGAGTAAAATTCGTGCCGTCCCGCTGGCGGCTGCGGAAAGCACCACAAGATCGGCGGTCTGCTCCTGCAAACGGTCATTGATATCGTAATACTTAACACCACGGGCACGCCCCTGGTCATCAACCATCACCTCACTCACAACCGCATCTGTACGTAATTCACAGAGCCCGGTTGCCAAAGCAGCGGGAATCACCGTATTCTGTGTGCCGCATTTTGCGTTGATGGGGCAGGCAAACCCGCAACAGGAGCGCATATGAATACACTGCGGACGTCCTCCGTACGGTATTGAATTCCGCAACATAGGAACGGGAAACGGATGCCAACCTAGCCGTTTCATACCGGGAATCAGCATCCTTGCCTCGCGATCATAGGGAAATGCAGGCATCGGCCGCGGTTTATTGCGTTTGGCTGCAAAAGGATTGGTCGTATCATCACCCGACACCCCCACCTCCCATTCCGCACGTTCATAGCAATGTTCGAGATCCTCATAGGAGATCGGCCAATCATCCAGAGTCGATCCATCAAGCGGACCATAGATGGATTTCATCCTGAAATCCTGCGGCATATAACGCCATGCCATGGCTCCATAAGTCATAGTGCCGCTACCAACGCATGCCACATTGTTAGGAACAACCACTCCGTTACGTCCATTATCGAATTCATGCGCCTTACGCGAAGGTTTATTTTCCGGCCCCGGAGCCCGCGTTAATCGGGGAGTACGCTGCGACACCAGTTCATCATCGGTGATGTCATGAAAGTTCTGCCAACGTCCCCGTTCCAGAAGCACCACCGACAGACCAGCCTCCGACAGCACTTTGGCCACCACTCCGCCTCCAGCACCGGCACCGACAACAATTACATTCACATGTTTATTGGACATATTTCTCCCTCACTCCTAAAGCAGGCTCTGCCCGCAACCCACTGTAGCCTGTAGCCTAAAAACTAAAAACTGTAAACTGTAAACTGTAGACTGTAGACTGTAGCTTGTAGCCTGACAATCAAATCTCTGGATAGCGGTTCTGACCGATCACGCGAGGATACTCAAGCCCCATCATCCGGTAACTGACATAATTCTTATTACCGCCATGCTTGGGACTGCCATAGAACCCCTGCATTGTATGATCGCAGATCATTCTGAAAAACCTGCGGGAATCCTGCTCTGCCCAGATCTTTTTGGAAACCTTGCCTGACTCCATCGCCTGAAGCAGCCCGGTCTGTTCATCCCATTTCAATGAGGCAAAAGTTCTTCCGAACATTTCCACGCTCATTTTCTCGATCCGTTTAAGTCCCGTGCGGTAACCATCCAGAAGATTCCGATAGGATCCATCCAGCTGCTGATCGATAAAATTAACCACACCAGCCGCGCTGGCACCGGCAAATTGATCGGAGGGAATAATCTGCTCTGTTACCAGGTCCACCAAACAGGCCTCCTCCTCTGTCAAAACTAGCCAACGACCGGGAGATGCCGGCCCCAACCGCCCAACTAGCGAAGCGCCACCGACACCCGCCGCCACACCGCCCGCCGCTACGGCCATAACCTTAAGACAGTCACGACGTGATGAAACACCTTTTTTTTCACCCTTCATCTCTCACCCCTTGCTTTACTGCTGATATTACGGATAAATTAATACACTTGGGTAAAGGTGTCAAATACAATCTAATGTAGCGGAGCCGCAACCAAACTGAGCCTATGTGATATACGAAATCTTTTCTCTCTTATTGAACAGTTGTGTGATATGCATCACTGCATTAGTCAACAACGCTACGCATTGCATAAAAGAGATGGTTAAAAGGGTTGAAGGTTAAAAAAGTTGAAGCGGTTAAAGTGGTCGAAGGCACGTAAAGGCGGAAGGAGGAAACCATTTCAACTTTTTTAACAATTTTAACTACTTGAACTATCGCGAATTTCTTGTTTTTTATTGTAGAAACTGAGCGATAAGCTACTAATGCAAATTATTTGATCTCAGGTGAGGGCTGTTTGTTGTAAACCTTGGCCCCGGCGGGCACGGAGTGGATCAGCCAGACATTACCGCCGATCACCGCGCCTTTGCCGATCACTGTCTTGCCGCCGAGGATGGTGGCGCCTGCATAGATAATGGCATCATCTTCAACATCAGGATGGCGTTTGTTGCCTTTAATTAGATTGCCTTCGTCATCTTTGTCAAAGCTGAGCGCGCCCAGGGTAACACCCTGATATATCTTTACATGCTTGCCGATAACGCAGGTTTCACCGATGACAACTCCGGTTCCATGATCGATAAAGAACCCAGGACCGATGGTTGCGCCCGGGTGTATGTCGATACCGGTTTTTGAGTGAGCGTGTTCACTCATAACACGGGGGATGAGAGGCACCTTGTGTTTATAAAGAGAGTGGGCAATGCGGTGAATGGTGACAGCCAGGACCCCAGGGTAGCTCATTACAATTTCCATGGCCGAACGCGCAGCCGGGTCGCCTTCATAGGCGGCCTTAATGTCATCCTGAAGCATCTTGCGGATCGCCGGCAGTTCATTCATCAGAGCGTTAACAGCATTTTCTGCCTGTACTTTACAATCTTTGCATCCAGTGCAGTTGTTCTGTCGGCAGATGTGATCGAAGGCTCGGAAGATCTGATCGTAAAGTTCGTCGATCACCTCTTTTAAGAGACCTTCAATATGCGTGGTGCATCCGTCGCATTTAATTGGCTGGCCTGAATGACAGCCGGGATAAAGTATGGCCAGAAATTTCTCCAGCAGTTGGATAATTGCAGTTGTTCCCGGCAGGTTTACATCCCGCTCGGTGTTGGCAGGGGTGATGCTGTTGCATGGCCCTAAATCTTTGTAGAGTTTGCTGATTTTTTCATTGGTCCATTGTTTCATATTTTAGTCCTCCTAATGCAGCGGAGCCGCAACCAAACTTAACCCTTGTGATATGCGAATCTTTTTTGATTCATTGAACAGTTGTGTAATATGCATCACTGCATTAGTCAACAACGCTACGCGTTGCATAAGAATAAAGAAAAAAGATTTCAATGCTGTAAATCCTGGAAAACGAAGTAAGGCCACCCTTGTGGTGGCAGTGACCGTAGGGAGCGGCAATCCTGTCAAAAAGTATTTGATTGCGGCTCTGCGTGCTCTGTGTCGCTGTGAGCGACTTCTTTCTTGGATATATGGATAATTACTGCGGATGCCCCAAGATTTTTAAATCCCAGAGCGAGCAGTGCGTTTTCAATGAGCCCACGTCCTTTACAGATTATGGATTCTACATTGATCTCCTCTTTTTCACAAAGATCCAGAAAATCGGCTAATGTAAAGAGATGGATATTAGGAGTATTATACCATTCAAAGGGAATTTGTTTTCCTTTTGGCATGCGCCCATTAAAAAGCAGATTGGTTCGAACGCCAATGGATGCAAAGTTAGGGAAAGAGATCAATGCTTTGTCGGCAACCCGTAGAATCTGCTGCAGCAAAACACGGGGACGTTTGATGGTTTGCAGTGTTTCACTTAAGACCGCCACGTCAAAGGTTTTATCAGGAATCATTTTCAGCCCGTCATCAATATCTTCCAACAGAACATCGCACCCTTTGGTAAGGGCCGCAATAAGTGCTTCAATCTCAATCTCAACACCGATGCCACTTGCGTTATGATGCTGACGGAGCATATTAAGAAGAGATCCTTTTCCACAGCCCAGGTCAAGCACCCGGCTGTTGTCAGGAATCATCTTTAAGATTTGCTTGAACCGTGTCAGCTTTTCTTTGTTGGGAATCTTGTGGTGAACGTGAGTGCATTTTTCTCTCTCGGGTTGAATCAGAAAGGCACTGATAATCCGTTTTAGATCATGAATATGTGTCAGGAATGCATCATGTCCTGCTTCGCCTTCAAGATGGAAGTAGGAGACCCGTTTGCCGGTACTAACCAACGCTTTTACCATATCTGCTGATTGCTGGCGGGTGAAGAGCCAATCTCCGCTTAATGAGACAATCAGTAGCCGGGATGTAATTTTCTCAAAGGCTTTTTCCAGAGATCCGTAGCGTTCCTTGGTGTCGTATTCATCCATCGCGAGGGTGATATGCAGGTAGGAATTTGCATCAAAGCGCTGGATGAATTTTTTGCCCTGGTATTCGAGATAGCTTTCAATCTGGAAGTAGGTGCCGAATTTGTTTTCCAGGCTTTGCTGGAAATCAGCATCGGCATCCATCCACTCTGTTTGTTTCTCTCGTCCGAACTTGGCGGACATCAGCTGCTGAGAAAGATATGTGATATGGGCAATTTTTCTGGCTCCGGAAAGGCCGGCTATCGGTTGGTTGCTATTGTAGTAGTCACCGTTGTTCCAGTTGGGGTCGGAGGTGATGGCATGGCGACCTACAATATCGAAGGCCAGCGCCTGTGTTGTGAGAGATGCTGCCGAGGCGATGATGACGGCTCGTTCAACCTCTTCGCTGTGGCGTATCAGCCATTCCAGAATCTGCATGCCTCCAAAACTGCCACCTACAAGAGCTGCCAGTTTTGTGATTCCCAATTGCTGTAGCAAGAGGCGCTGTACTTCTACGATGTCAGCTACAGTAATTTTAGGGAAAGATGATCCGTAGGCTTTACCGGTTTCAGGATTGACTGAGGCTGGTCCAGTGGTTCCTTTACATCCACCCAGGATATTGGTGCAGATTACCTGATGGATATTGGTGTCGATCCCTTTGCCAGGGCCGATCATGTCATCCCACCAGCCGTCAGGCTCTTCGCTGTTGGCAGATGAACCTGCGGCATGAGCATCGCCGGTCAGGGCGTGGCATATTAACACAACATTGTCTTTTCCGTTATTGATGGTACCGTAACTCTCATAGGCAACATCAATCTCATGTAGAGTACCGCCTTTTTCAAGCTGAAACCCCTCTTGAGGCAGGGTGAGCTTGATTATTTGCGTTTCAGCTATTCCAAGGGAATTTTCTTTGTTTGCAGTATCAATCATAACGATAAAATTTTAAAACTTCCTGTTTCAGGGAGTGTGACTCAAGGTAAAGTTGTAAATATAGTATCAGGCAGTACTCCAAAAGTCCAACCTGTTGTTTGTTTCGGAGTGCACATTTTGGCTGAATCTGGTATAAATAAAGAGATGAAATTGATTGCTTTAATTTGTTTGCTCTCATGGCCGGTGCTGGCGCAGTTCTCGGTTGAGGATCAGATGGCTTTTTGTTCTTATACGAATCAGATAGGGGAGGTGTTTGATTATCGTATGAGTACCCCCCGGTATCCAGCTCCTGAAACGCGTTATCCTCTTATCATTTTTCTGCATGGCTCTGGTCAGTGCGGGACAGATAATAAACTTCATATAAGGAAGGGATTGCCCATTCTGATGAAAAGTCTGATGCTGCTCAACCAGCAGGCTGTGATTCTGGCTCCGCAGTGCCAGAGAGGGAACTGGTGGGTTCAGCAGTTGGCAATGCATCTTGACTATTCCATCTCAAAAAGCCCCATGCCTTCAATGGAGGTGACTATGGAGCTCTGCCGTGATATTCTGAAGTCGCAACCAGTTGATCCTGACCGGATTTATATGACCGGCCTCTCTCTGGGTGGATTTGGTACCTGGGATGCTATCCAGCGCTGGCCTGATTTCTTTGCGGCAGCTGTTCCGATCTGCGGAGGTGGAGATGTCAAAGAGGTGACACAGTTGAAAAAGCTGCCGGTTTGGATTTTTCATGGCGACAAGGATAAAAATGTTGATGTGGAGTGCTCCAGGCGGATGGTGGAGGCGATGCGAAAGGCCGGGTGTCGTAAAGTCCATTATACGGAATATTCCGGTGTGGCGCATAATTGCTGGGATAGAGCGTATGCTGATCAGGAGATGATGAAATGGCTTTTGAGTCAACGAAAAAATGTTGAAAAGCCGTTCTGGAAGTTCTGGCTGTGAACAGTGGACAGTTTACAGTGAACAGTGGACGGGTAGAAAAAGCTTATATGATGGCCCCTGTGTACTGAGGTGCGGTACGGTTAGCCCTATGATTGAATGAGTGTCTTTTTTTAACCTCTTTAACCATTTGAACCAAAGCTGCGGGGTTAAAAACTCAATCAGTCAATTACATACAATGGCTGGACATATCACAAAAACTTAATTTGGTTGCGACTGAAAGCAGCTTTAGGAGTACATAATGAAATTACATAAAATTTTTCTTAGTTTATTTATATTATTTACGGGTATGATGCATGCTGAAATACCGCTTTTCAAGAAGCCGCAGACTTATAAACAGCATAAGATGCTACTGATTCAAATGCAGCAGGCGATGCGGTCCGGGAACATTGAAAAGATGGAGGAGGTCTGCAGAAATGCCGTTGATGTAATGCCGGAAGATGCTGTCTGGACCTACAATCTGGCTTGCGCTCTTGCTTATCGTGTTGACAAGAGTGAGTCACTGCAGATGCTGAGCAGGGCGATTGATCTTGGATTCCGGAATCCTGAGGCGATTGCGGCTGATACCGATCTTAAACGGCTCAAGGGGGAAGCTCAGTTTGCTCAATTGATTGCCCGTGCCCGTCTCCTTCAGGGGCAGCCTGTTGAAGGTGTTCCGGTTGTAGTGCCTCCTACGGTTATGATGGGTATTCCGTTTGAAATCAATGCCTCTAACACGGTCTGGAATATGGATGTCGGCTGTTTTCAGAGTTTTTTCAAGCTCTTGCAGCCTGTTAAGAGTGATGGAAAGGCGAGTGATTATAAGGGGCCGGCAGCGGATCTGATTAAAACATGGATATCAGAGAAAAGTGCGTCGGGAAATAGCGGCGATCTTTATATGAATCGTGATCGGGGCCATTCGAAACTCGGTGTTAAGGACTTTCCAGATTTAACACCTGTAGTCTACTGCAAAGATGCGGTTGAGTTAAAAGCTGATTATAACCTGCCGAATACAATGTTTGAATATCCTCTGATTGGTAATTCATCAATGGCAATGACGAAGGGTCCATATTGGAGAAGTTTGCCGCGTGCGGCATTGAGCGATCAGTTTTCCAGCATTCAGCAGTGTATGCTTTATCTGAATAATCAAATGTGGATTTATCCAGAGCACAAAGATTATGATAATGAGTTAGGCGACCTCTTTCCTGTGAATGCCCCTTTTTACACAGTTGTTCAGGGTTCTTCTTTTGCTGACAAGGTGTTTATGAGGGCCTTTGCCGCTGCTATGGCTGCGTTTTCTCCTGAAACTAAACGTTATATGGTTTCTACGAAGACATTGGCTCCTATGATGCAGGTGTTGTTGCGTTGTAGCTCAGGCAAGGTCCATACTCCGGATGATTATTTAAAAGGATCTGTACATCCTGCGGTCTTTGATGGCGCCGACTTGGATGTGACCAATCTGGTTATGAGAGCACATGATTTAAAGCCGGAAGATGTTCTGCCTGTGGTAAATCTGCAGGTTGTCAGAGAGGATAGCAATGTTTCTGGTAAGGATTATTTTGATAGATTACCTGAGGCTCTGTTTAATACCCCCTGTTGTATAGGCCGCATTGCGCGTGGTGTCGGTTATCAGCGTACAATGGTTATCCAGGCTCAGGCTCCACTTAAGGGCAGCCCTGAGTATAAATGGGTATTGCTCCAGGGAGATCCTGAAAAAGTGGAGATTAAAAAATTGAGTTCCGATGGCTCCCGTGTTGAGATTAATATTGGGTGGCATGGATTTTATCGGCCTAAAAACAGCGATGGCACTCCCCGTAGATTAATGAGTGGTCGCGTTGATGTCGGTTGTTTTTTGAAGGGCAGGCGTTATTACTCTGCCCCATCAATTATTTCGGTTTACCATCTGCCTTCAGAGGAGCGAGTTTACAATGAGGCAAATAAGATTGTGTCGGTGGATTACAGAAATCCCCTGAAAAGATATTCCGATCCTGTGTTATCCGTACAGAAAGCATGGAAAGATTTATATGCATATACGGATTCAGGAGAGCTGAAGGGCTGGTATCGCAAACTGGACGACCGGGCTGAGCGTTTTACCTATGCCGGTCATAAGGTTCTTACAACCGACAAGCTGGACCGCCCTGTTTTAGCTTGTGCTGTGAGCTATTTGCCCCGTCAGGTTGGTGGGAGTGCTGCGCTGCCGGTCATGACCTGCGTTAATACGGAGAGCAAATTCCGCTATCGGTATAAGAACGATAAGGATGAGATTGGCAGTTTTAAACCTCAGTAACTGGGCGCATTTCTGCTCCGTTGAACATCACTGTAAGTGAGTTAATGCAAAGGAATCAGTAGTGCAAGCATTCTGCTTGCCTTGATAATGAGCCAAGCAGGATGCTTGGGTTACTTTTAATAAAACTGAATGTGTCAATTTATAGTAAAATTGATTTAATCAACGGAACTGAATTGCACCCTCTTTCACTTTGCAGTGTTCAAATAAGCGGATAAACTCTATAATATGCGCCAAATGAACGAAGAACAAAATATAGAATCACGGGTCGTGGCAATTGTCGGACGTCCAAATGTTGGAAAATCAGCTGTTTTTAACCGGATTGCAGGCAAACGTATTGCAATTGTACATAATCAGAGTGGCGTTACCCGCGACCGCCTGATGCGTGAGGTCACTTGGAAAAATCAGCGTTTCTCTCTGATTGATACCGGTGGAGTAGCTATGCTGGACGGTCAAAACGAGAGTGATAAGATTGAATTGGGTATTCGTGCTCAGGTTGATATTGCTCTAGGTGACGCCGCAGCCGTTATTCTGGTGGTCGATGTTCAGCAGGGGATTCACCCCTTGGATCAGGAAGTTGCCGATATTGTGCGTAAACGCGGTGTTCCATGTGTGGTGGCCGTTAATAAGTGCGATCAGCCAGCCCATGATGATGGTGCCGAAGAATTTGCCCGTTTAGGATTTACCTATTTTCCTGTGGCAGCTCAGCATAACCGGGGTATGGGTGATGTCATGAGTGAGATCATTCCTATGCTTCCGAAGCTTGAGAACGAGACCGAGAAAATTCCGCTGAAAGTTGCTGTTGTCGGACGCCCTAATGCCGGTAAATCCTCATATATCAACCGTCTTTTGCGTAATGATCGTGTGATTGTCTCTGATGTCGCCGGTACAACTCGCGATTCAATATCGATACCTTTTTCAATTGGAGAGGGGGATCAGGCTCGTCACTATACATTTATTGATACTGCAGGTATGCGGAATCGGCATAAAATTGACAACTCCGTTGAGCGTTTCAGCTTGTTCAGGGCTGAACAGAGTGTTGAAGAAGCGGATGTTGTTGTTCTGGTGATGGACCCTGAGATGGGCCCGACTAATCGCGATAAACATATTGCCTCTTTAATCCAGAAGCATGAAAAGGGCTGTGTTATTATCATGAATAAGTGGGACCTGGCTTTGGAGAAGGGAATGACCCAGACTCAGGCTGAGCCGGTTCTGCGTCAGATAATGCCCTTTATGAATTTCTGTCCGGTTGTTTTTACATCCACGATCTCCGGTTTCAATGTGCGTAAGAGTATTGATGTGATTGATGCTGTGGCAGCCCAGATCCGGGTTGATCTGCCGACCGGCATGCTCAACCGCACGCTCAAAGAGGCGATGGGACGCACCAGTCCGGCAAGGCATAATGGTAAGCGGTTAAAGATTTATTATGCCGTTCAGGTTGGAAAGACACCCATCAGGATTCGGCTCTTTGTTAATAACCCCAAACTGGTCTCTAAGCAGTATAAGGATTTTCTTATCCGTTCACTGCGAGAGCGTTTCGGTCTGGAAGGGGCACCTGTTATTCTGCTTTTGAAATCACGCGACAGGCCCGACCTTCATGAACGTTTAAGGAACAAAAAAGCGCAGCAGGCTGATATCATGAAAGATGTTCCACCTGAGCATCTGATCGATGAATAGTATTCAGTGTCCAGTGTACAGTGTGCAGTCTACAGTGAACGGAGGATAGTCTTCTGTGAACTTCGTGAAGAGTGAAGCTGCCGGAATCTGTAGGATGGGGGGTGGTGTAGGACGAGTGGAACCAGTAGGTAGTTGACAGTGTGCAGGATGTATTTACCATATTGCTGAAACCTGAAACCTGAAACCTGAAACCTGAAACCTGAAACCTGAAACCTGAAACCTGAAACCTGAAACCTGAAACCTGAATTTCACTGTAAACTGACGACTGTAAACTGTCGACTGTAGAAAGGGCTTGTCTGTTCTTTCTGCGAGCGTTATATTAACTCCAATGAAATCTACACAGCAGATTATTGCAGATGGTATGGCTGAACGCGGTGTGCCGGTCCTGTTGATTGGCGGAATGGCATTGCCTGCATTTGATGTTGTTCGGCAGACTGTTGATATTGACTGCCTGATTTCAACAGGTAAAGAATCAACTTTGCATGATGTGCTTGTGGCAGCCGGTTACAGTGAGGTGGCACGAACGGAAATGTTTGTTCGTTATTCATCTTTGTCAGTTTATTATTATGATGTTGATGTGCTGCTGGTGGATGATATCACTTTTGACCAAATACTGGCTGATAGTAGACTGCATGATACCGGGCAGTGCGGATTTAATGTGCCCTGCATTGAGCATATGATTATGCTGAAGCTTCATGCAATGAAAAATAGTAGCAGTCGCATTCTCAAAGATCTTAACGATGTGGTGGAAATTCTCCGAGCCAACCCGGGTGAAGTCACAGATGGTAAACTTCATGCAATCTGTGAAAAATATGGTCCAGACGAGGTTTATGAAAAAATAAAGGATTCGCTATGACTCTGCCTGAACTGCCTGTTTTTAATATCCCTGAGAACCTTGATCATAAAAAATTGCCGCCAGATGTTATACAGACATGGATGGCTGAAAATTTGCGGCATTTGAAAGAGTCCGGGCAGATGGAGCGAATCCGGCAACAGAAATCCCGTCAGCCGGTTGAGGCGTGGTTCGTTCTCTGACCAGTCTACAGTCTACAGTCTACAGTTGGCAGTCTACAGTTTGCGGTTAAAAAGTTGATCTTTTTGTTTGCATTCATAATCAGTTAGTTTACAGCTGTCCACTGTCCACTGTTCTTAGACTGTCGTATGAAAGGTGCGGTTGATCACATCCAGCTGCTGCTCGCGGGTCAGTTTGATAAAGTTCACCGCGTACCCCGATACCCGTATTGTCAGCTGCGGATATTTCTCCGGGTGATCCATAGCATCCATCAACATTTCGCGTTTAAGTATATTTACATTGATATGATGTCCCTTTTCAACGAAGTAGCTATCCAGCAGGGTCACCAGATTATCTGTACGGACTTCGGTCTCCCGTCCAAGCGCCTCCGGCACCATGGAGAAGGTGAATGATATTCCGTCCTGGCTGTCACTGTATGGAAGTTGCGCGACCGATTTCATCGATGCGATACATCCATGGGAGTCACGTCCGTGCATCGGATTGGCGCCAGGGGCAAAAGGTTCGCCCTTCTTCCGGCCATCCGGTGTTGAGCCAGTTACCTTGCCGTAAACCACATTGGAGGTAATCGTCAGGATGGAGAGGGTCGGGATGGAATGCCGGTAGGTTCTGTGTTTGGAAATACGGCCCATGAAGGTTTTTATCACCTCTACCGCTATATGATCAACCCGCTCGTCATTGTTTCCGAATTTGGGATAGTCACCCTCGATTTCAAAGTCGATTGCCAGTCCCTGTTCATTGCGGATAGGTTTGACCTTTGCGTATTTAATGGCCGAAAAACTGTCGGCCACCACCGATAATCCCGCAATTCCGCATGCGCAGTTGCGGATCACATCCTCATCGTGCAGGGCCATCTGTATGCGTTCGTAGCTGTATTTGTCGTGCATATAGTGGATTACGTTGAGGGTGTTGATGTAGAGTCGTGAGAGCCAGCGACAGATCTGATCGAATTTCCGTACGATCTCATCATAGTCCAGGTACTCTGATGTGACCGGAGCCATCTCTGGACCGACCTGATTACCGGTAATCTCATCTTTGCCTCCGTTGATACAATAGAGTAAAGCTTTGGCCAGATTGGCCCGGGCTCCAAAGAACTGCATCTCTTTGCCGATCCGCATTGCTGAAACACAGCAGGCAATAGCATAGTCATCACCGAATTTTTCGCGCATCATCTCATCGTTTTCATATTGAATGGATGAAGTTTTGATTGAAAGACGGGCGCAGAAAGCTTTAAAGTTATCCGGCAGGCGTGGACTCCATAGAATGGTCATGTTTGGTTCGGGTGCCGGCCCCAGATTGGTCAGCGTGTGCAGAAAACGGTAGGTCATTTTGGTCACCATGTGTCTACCATCAACACTGACACCTCCGAGGGCTTCCGTGATCCAGGTGGGATCGCCAGAGAAAAGTGCATCGTATGACGGTGTCCGCAGGAAGCGGACAATGCGCAGTTTCATTATGAAGTGATCGATAAATTCCTGAATCTGCTCCTCGGTGTAGCGGCCTTCGGCGAGATCTTTCTCCGCGTAGATATCGAGGAAGGTGGAGATGCGTCCAATCGACATAGCCGCACCATTCTGTTCTTTAACAGCTGCCAGATAGGCGAAATAGAGCCATTGGATGGCCTCGCGGGTATCTTTTGCTGGTTTGGAAATGTCACAGCCATATGAGGTTGCCATATCCTTCAGCTCCTGCAGGGCGCGTTGCTGTTCCGATATCTCTTCGCGCAGCTGAATGGCTTCAAGGTCCATTGCATCAAAAACATGTCGTGCTTTGGCAGCAGCTTTGTGGGCTATTAGAAAGTCAAGTCCGTAGAGAGGAACCCGGCGGTAGTCGCCGATAATACGCCCGCGGCCGTAGGAATCCGGAAGACCGGTGATAATTCCGTTGTGGCGGGCTAGTTTCATCTCATCTGAGTAGGCATCAAAAACACCGTCATTATGGGTTTTACGATATTTGAAAACATCTTCAATTTGTTTGGGGAGCTTACGGCCGTAGGCCATTAATGAGGATTGGACAGTACGTATGCCACCGAATGGCATAATGGCCCGTTTCAGTGGCTGGTCAGTCTGAATGCCGACAATTTGTTCCAGCTCTTTATCAATATAGCCGGGGTCAAATGCGCAGATGGTTGAGATGGTGTTTTCATCAATGTCATAAACACCGCCTCGGTCTCTCTCCTCGGAAAGAAGATCTGTTGTTTTATCCCAGAGTTTTTTTGTTCTCTCTGTCGGGGTACTAAGAAAAGAGTCGTCTCCGTCATAGGGAGTGTAATTTTTGATTATGTAGTCACGCACGCTAATATTGATGCGCCAAATGTCATTGGATAAAGGCATATATATCTCCTCCGGTTAAATGTGAATTATTATTTGCCTTTATATTAATATTTTTCTTCTTAGATATAAACTATAAAAGATAATTTAACCGCAAACAATCCGCCGCACTCATGGAGGGTCCCAGGCCCTGGGACCGCAATCCGCAAATCCGCTATCTGCATCGCTATCGCTTTTCTGAGCAATTTCAGTCCCGCGAATGCGGGACTGCTAATAAACCGGCCCTCCATAATGGTATTCCGCGTAGCGGAATCGGATAATTCGGTGCGCCGAATTATTTTCAGTCACTGATCCTTAGCTGGAAAAAACCTTTGCCATTATCGGGTAGCAGGGGACTCTTGGTGCTAATGGTTATATTGTCATTATCCCGGCTCCACACTTGAGTGTCACACGGTATCCAGTTTTTGAGATCCTCTGAGTACCACAGTTCAATAGTACCTTCAAGGCCTTCTGTACTGACTGTCATAAGGTTATCTGGTGCCAATGTCATTGCTTTGAAGATAGGAGAATCCGGTGTGCCTGGACTGCCTTTCATGGCGAGTGATGGCCGCCAGTTGACGGATGTGCTCCAAAGAGCTTCTTCTGCAGCAGTATTAACCACCACGATTGAGCGGTCTGTGTTGTAGGTTTCAGGATACCAGGTGCTGGAATAAGTGAAGCACAGGATGTTGCTGGAGGTCGGGGTGGCAATGGCAATTGTTTCTCCGCCACGGGCTAGGTTGCCACTGCTCCATTCCATTACATCCATGTTGTTGGTGGAGTGTCGCTGGGTAAGGGCATCCGCATTTTTTGCCAGGATCAAACGCGCCCCTGCCTGAAGATTATACGGGGTGAAGGTGTGGGTGATTCCATCAACAAAGCTGATGCCATTCAGGTCAATGCTTGTCAGCCCTGTGTTGCGCAGTTCCAGCCAGGCAAAATCATCATTGTCGAAGGTGCTTTCGGGATCAGTGGGGTTGGTGGGGGCGTACATCAACTCTGTTACTTTAAGGTTTTGGTACTCCTGCTGCGGTATGGCTATTTCAAAGGATGCTTCAGACAGGGCACTCCACTCATTGCCGTCAAAGGAACGCGCTTTTACAGTAAGCGGTTCTTCAATGGTTATGCTCTCTGTGCAAACGCTGCTGCAAATGACGGTGAGCTCAAGATCCATATACAGGTCAGAGCTGCCGCTGTTGCATTGGTGCACCTCAAGAGCAATGGTGTTTTCGCCCGCAACTAAAGATGAGGTGTCGGTGATCTCAATTACATGATAGGAGGTCTGGTTCTCACTGCCGGTGATCCCTGCCGAGAAAGTGGAGTAAGCAATATCACCGGTAGGCATATTATGTCGTGTAGTTTCAACTCCGTTGATATAGATTACAGCGCCATCATCACGTAAAAGCTGGAACACGAGAGATGTGATTTCATTGGTGGTGTCGAGAGTGAATGTGCTTCTGAAGTAGGTAGTGTTAACCTGCTCTCCAGAGCCTCCGCTGACATACCGTTGCGTTGTGGTTGTAACGCTGTTTTGTGGTGAGCTGCCTGCAAATCCGAGCAGACCAGGGCCTGAAGACCACGATGAGTCGGGGTAGGCGGATTGATTCCTGCTTGTTGAACCGGAGATCAATGGTTCAATGCCGCTGTCATAGTAGCGCCAGCTGGAGTTCTTTGAAATCAGGGTGTTGGTTGTACTGCCGGTTGCAGGGTGTAATATCCGGCCGTAACGAAATTAAATGATCCAACAGTTGTTTGAAATCCGCGGGTGCCAGGAAACTCACTGGTAAAGGTTTGTCCCTGTCCCGTAATGGAAAGACGAAAACCATCATCACTGCCAACCCCGAATGACCAGAATCCAGGAGCTGGAATATAGATCGCGGTTTCAGCACTGACGACAAAGTGGCTTTTGTCGACACCAACGGCGGCGTGGTTGGGGAAGGGTTCATCATTGATGAAGTTGCCGTTTCCTCCTGAGCCGTGCATATTGATAACAGCGTATTGCTCAACGATAGGAAATGTTGCAGAGGTGCTCCAGTAGGAGCTGTCGGCAACCATAGTTTCTGCCAGATCAACGGAGGTAATGGCGCTGTTCATCTCATAGTAGTTGACCGTAAAGGCTGAGATTGCATCGGTGAATCCCAGACCGCCGGTGGCGCTGTGCCAGGCGGCTGTTCCCGCCTCATTGGGAATTTTGTAACGAGCGGATGTGGTTCCATCAATGCATTTGCTCTGGATTTGCACCAGACCATAGCCAACATCTTCATACTGCTTTGGATATTCAGGTGCAAGTTCACAGGCAATTGTTGTCCCATCGGATTGAACCAGAGCAAGATACTCCCCGCTGTCTGAGAGTTTGAAATTGGCATGCAGTTCAGTGTTGATCATAGATATGTCTGAGCCGTCGGCAAAGACAAGCAGGTATTCATCTGGATCAATCAGAGTGTTGGCAGGAAAGGACCATTTTGCCGGACTCATGTGGTCATCTGTTAAGTGCCAGCCAGAGATATTGACTACAAATGCACCATCATTATGCAACTCAATCCAGTCAGAACTTGCACCCTCGACGGTCTCAATGGTGTTGTTGTTATCTGCCATGAATTCGCTGATATAAATATCGGCAGAGGCGCAGGCTGTCAGCATTGCAAATAAGATTGCAAAAGCTGTTTTGAAAATAGATTTACTCTTTAATATTAACATAAGATGATTTTTACACATGTCACCACAACATCTGCAAAAACTATATCAAATATTTATATTAAAGGTAAAGAATAGGCTTTTGCTCAGGATTTCTTTGGGAAGCATTTCATCCTTCACACCAAATGAGCGTTTGAAATCTGAGTTTAACGTGAATCCATCATTCGGTATCGGAATCGCTATCGGTATCGCTACTCGAACTGCATTTTCGACCCCGATTCCGATACCGATCCCGAGTTGCGGCACATACCGTTCATCCGCCTCACTTCATCGGATAGATATCATTCGGCCGACGATAGCGACGACGATAGCGGATTACGATTAAAAAATCGCCCTTGAAAATCGTCATCCATTATCGTAAACCGGAGGCGGAGCCGACCTCCGCGACCTCCGCGACCTGCGCGGATCTAGGCTACCAGCTACTAGCTTCCGGCTACTGAACCAAGATCAACGTTCCACCAGGTGGCGCAATCAGATAGCCATCGGCAGAGAGCTGTGCACTTCCTCCGTTGAGTATTATTGCGGCAAGCTGTGCGCTGGTCAAAGATGAGTCAGATGTTCCGAATCGTATGCTGTGATCACTCAGCACACCGGTTACAGTCAGGGTGCCGCTCCAAGAGGTGGCGCTGCTGTCTGCAAAAGCAAGTTCTCCCGAGCCCAGTACGACATCGCTGTCATCATCAAGAGTTAGCGTGTCAACAGCATTGGTATATGCCCCCATATCAAGAGCTCCGCCACTCAGTACTATGTTGTTGCCTGAAATAAGTGAGTTGTTTGCCGCAAGAGAGAGAGTACCCGCATCAATCGTTATGATACCTATATGGGTGTTGGCGGCGGAAAACTCAACGGTTCCATCACCGTTTTTGATGATTGGCATGTTTTCTAAGCTGGGATAATCCCTAATAACACCAGGAATGGTGAGGTCCGCATTGTCATCACCTGTGACATCCTCAACATTGAAGGTCAGCGGATCTGTCCCTCTCTTAACCATGTTAATTCCTGCCGGAATAGATGAAGGAGAGGTTCCGGTAACGTTGATTGTCACTGCGGAATGATAACCGACGCGAATCTTATAACCTGTAACCTGAGCTCCATTCTGCAATGTCAGGTTGTTGATATAGTTGGCCCCGTCATTGTTTTCAAAAAATGTGCTGGTGAGACTTCCGCCATTGATGGTGATGGAACGGCTGTAACCGGCGTTGAAGTTGTTGGCCAGATTGAGCACCCCGCCCGCGTTGACTGTAATGGCATTGCCGTTACCGACGCCGTCCGAGTTGCCTACGTGCATCCCTGTCACGTTGAGCTTCAGTTCGCCGCCGTTGTTGACTGTAATGCCACCGCTGGAAGGCAGTGCGTTTGCGGTTGATGTTGCCAGCAGTCTGCCGGAGTTAATGACTGTTCCCGCAAGGTAGCTATTGGTGCCTGAGAGGGTCAGAGCAGAGTGGCTTTTGATATTGATCGTTGTTTCAGCGGCACCATAGGCCCCCGTATTGGTTGATGTTGCGACATTCTGGCTGGTGCCGCCGGTATCGAAATCAAACCCGATCACGCTACTGGTGTTTGTATATTTTGCATAGAGCACCTTGCCGGTGATATCCTTGCCTGATTGTGCCAGCTGAATTTTTACACATTTTGTCCAGGGGGTATCTTTGACTGTCTGCAGCTGCCAGGTTGCGATTGAGCCTGTGTTTGTAAAAAAACAGACCGTTCCCGGAGTTAACTTGTCAGAGATTGCATCGCCTCCGAGAGTGCCATCGGCTCCCGCACAATCCTCCAGCTCTGTATTTGGAAAAATAACGGTCGGCGTTGTTTTGAGGAAGTTTGTATAGGTTAAGAGAGAGGATGTCTTATAAGGACTCTCCATCACAAGAGTCCCAGATCCTGAGATATTACCGCTGAGAACCTGGTTGGAGGTGCTGTTATATAAGAGCGTTCCTGAATTGATGATATCTCCGTCGTATGTTCCGCTGCCGAGCTGTCCAGCCTCACCAATCCGAAAAACACCATTGCTGATAGTTGTGTTGCCTGAGTATGTATTCTGTCCTGTGAGTGTCAGGGTGCAGGTGGAGATGAGCTCTGTCTCGGCCGCACCGTATCCAATAGTGGTTTGTGATGTGGCAACAGTCCCGTCAGTGCCGCCGCCTAGATCAAAGTTATATCCGAGTGTCGCACCGGTAAAGTATTTTGCATAGATAGCCCGTGCGGCAATATCCGCCCCAACCTGTGTCAGTTCAACTTTAACGCATTTTATGTGGGTTCCATCCTCCGCCTGTAGTTGGTAGGTGGCCGTCGTGCCGTTGTTTGAGAAATAAAAGGCAGTTGCCGGTATAGTACCTCCGGTTATGGAGTCCCCGCCTAGAATGCCGTCCGCGTATATATAATCAGCCAGTGTTGCATTAGAGAATATGGTGGTGGGGGTTTTTGTCAGGTAGGAGCTGTAAGTTAATCTGCCTTCCTCTTTATAAATCTGAAGACCATTGGTTCCAGCCAGCACCGTGTCGATGATGTTGGATCTATTGTTGATAATAATAGAGGATGCCGGCGATGCAAGGTTTAACGTTCCATTTGAGAGTGTGATTTCACCGGAATCGGCACCAAATGTAATGGTGCCGAAGGCCTGATTGGTGCTGTCCACTGTAACTATGCCCGTTGCTAGGCCGTTTGTGGCTGTTCCGAAGAAAAGATCATCGAAGGCTGTTGTGTTAGTTACAGCCGGAGTTGATATTCCGTTGCTGTCGCCGCTCCATTTACCTTCACTGCCCCAGATTCCACCTGCTGTTCCGAATCCGGCGGTACTGCCATTGTTATCCCAGTAGTTGGTTGTTCCATATGAGCAAAGCGTAGCGGCTGTTAGCGTGAGTATAACGGTTCCTGTTAAAACTGATTTTTTCATAACCATAATCCCTAGCTTTATGAATCTGCAAAATGACGTAAATACACATAAGATTACTATTTAATAAAGTTAATGGATTTCTTTAAATGATGCAAGGCTAAATTATTGTGAGATGAGCATCGAAATGGCCCTTGTTTTAAATCCTAACTCAGCGTATCCGGAACCAAAACACTGTGCTGTTTCAACTACGAATGACGCGAATGAGTGCGAATAATAATTTCATCTTTCTTTCATTCGTGTCCATTCGTGTAATTCGTAGTTATTCTGTCTCGATAATTTCTTGCCCTTTGAGTACGAGTCTAATAATAGTTGTTCAGAATAAATAGCAGACGATAGAATCCAGCACCACTTTTATTTTCATCTATTGCGGTAATTTCGGTTGTCTCTCCATTCACAACAGTGCTGCTGGGGATCTCATGCCAGGTGCCGCTCTGCAGATCGGTAGTTTTCTGAACTCGGTACTCAAGATCTGTGTGTCTCACATTAAGTGAGAAGGTAATTTCACTGCCGGAAATATTCGCCAGATATCCGGAGCCATCTCCCGCGCTCCTGGGCGAAAAACCATACGCATACTCTATGATATTAGGAATCCCATCGTTATCGGGATCATCCAGGAGCGAACTCTGACCTTCCGTCAAACCGAAGTCGGTTATCCATCGGCCAAACTCACTCTGCCCGGGAGTCGGAAATAATGCCGTCCAGTTGGAATAGTCATCGCCATACTCACTTTCATTAAGTTTTGTCAGTGCAGACCCCGCGCCATCGGCACTGGTTGGCCATGGAGCTGCGTCTGAATAATTGACGCGATCAACGCGAATGTACTGACGAACTCCCAGTGAATCAACATCCCCCGGCTTGCTCAGCTCTACACTCTCTCCTCCATTATTCAATGCGCCGCTATCCCATTGGATAATCTGCGTCCCGGAAGGTGGATTGTAGTTCTGTAAAAATATAATGGAGTTCCGTGCCAGAATTATTTTTTCGCCGGATTGCATTGTCACGGGAGAGCTCGATGAAAAGCTGTGCGCAATACCATCAGTGAACTGCCATGGCGAAGCGGTTATGGCATTGTACAGTGTTATCGGAGTTGAACTGATATTGCTGAGTTCGATATACTCTGCATCACTCACCGGCGGATGATACATGATTTCGCTTATGACAATGGGCCCCGTGAGAGGTTCACTGTTAGCAACTCCCGGTGTTTGGTCGCGCATGTTGACAAAGTTATATGTTCGTGTGCTGGCCTTATAATAACGTCCGATCGACACGCCGGTCTCTGATGCACCAAATTCCTCAGTAGTAATGTAATCAGGATTCTGCGTATCCCCTGGCCGGAAAAGCGTTACACTCTCACCGTTCTCACTCAAGGCAAAGGGAATAAGCGCACATGCGTTGCTTACAGCAGGGCCGAAATGCAACTCCTGGTCAAACACGATATATCCCTTTGCCGGAATTATTGTTTCTGATGCAATTCGGTATTTTTCGGGGATGCTTTCATTATCGCTGAGATACCAGTCACTTAGATCAACCTCCTGATTGCTTCCATTATAAAGCTCAATCCAATCCGGAGCACTGTCATGTGAGTGCGCAAGCACCTCATTAATCACAATCAGATTAGGAGTGAAGTAAGGATAATCAGAGGAAGCATAGCTGTAATATGCACCCATGTCGGCGCGTGAGCCATCGGCATCCAACGCATGTGCCGGGTTGCCGCTGTTCACAGCCGGTGAGGCGGATGTGATGGAAAAGTCATATGAGATCTCATCTGTGAACAAGGGGTCTGCATAAAGATTACCCGTGCCGGATATCAGAAGTGTGTCGCACAGAGAGTAATCTACCGTGAGATACGAGAGCGCATCAACGAATACAGGTGCGTCTTTTATCCGGGAGAAGATACAGTTTTCAATAATGGCGCTTCCTCCGCCATTGCCTTCATTCTTTTCATAGCTTGCCACACCCGTATTAACCCGCGCAAAGGTGTTCTGATCTATAAAGGCTGTGGAACCGGTGTCCTTGATGCCAACTCCCATGTCGCAATTGACGATCAGGTTGCGTCTGATGTGCGCTTCTGATGCCTGGCCTACGGAAACGCCTTTATCGGTGACATTGTAAATCCGATTGCTTATTACCAGCAGATTCAGGCATCCTTCACCTACGTCGATGGCATCGCTGTTCACTCCGCTGAAGTTGTAGATTCGATTTCCATTGATCAGACCATCTGTCACACCGTCAAAATCTATGGCATCGGTATCAACTGAATCATTGCCTGTAAACGTACTACTCTCTACCCATCCTGCACCGCTTTTGATGTTAATGCCATCCCCGGTAAAGAGGATCTGAATCATGCTGTTACGCAGAATGGTTGATCCGTAACGGGCGAAAACCGGTTGAAGTGCAACAATGTCAACATTGTCGAGGATCAGCGATGAGTTAAATCCTGAAACAGCGGCTTTCAGATTGAGCGGATCATACCAGCTGCGGGCTGCGTCACGGACAATTGCATGAGATATGACAGACTCTCCTGTCGCATTAATGAAGCCGATGCCGCCCCAGTACGCACCGTTACGGGATAGGAATTCAACCGGCTGTGCAGTACTGCCGTTGGCTTGCAGAGCACCATACACTCTGATTCCTGCATGGGGATTCATAAACACATGTACTCCAGGTTCAATGGTCAGCGTGCAATTGGCTTCAACGATCAGATCAGTTGCAACACAGTATGGAGAGTTCGCTGCTGACAGGACAAGGTCTGCTGATATGCGTTCCGGCAGTACCGTTTCATTACTGGGGATGAAGATCGCGGTTATCTCAAGGTCGTCGGTCAACACAAGGGTGATCGCTCTGTTGGTGTCGCCATTACTCCATGCGTCAAACTGATACCCGGGATGTGATGAGGCCGTAAACTCAACCGGGGTATCTTCAAAAACAGCCACTGAATTTGTGTACTCAGGAGCCATGCTGACGCCGGCTATAGACACGGTGCCTGCTCCGGCAGGAGAGCAGAGAAACGTCACATCAGACATTCCGCAGGTCAGCCCCAGTTCGCTTGTAAGCGCAGGCAATGCACGTGTCGGACGAATCCTGACAAAATCTTTGATATCCTGCAACTCAGAGTTGTAGGATGTCATTGAATCCGGCCAACGCGCCTTGTGTCTCGCAATCTCGTTTGCCTGTTCCTGAGTCAGAATATCGAGTTGATCAGAGAACCTCTGCGCATTGAAAGAACTGCCGAGATGAGCGGCATAGCGTTGAATCAGGCGATTAACAAAGTTCGTGTTGTTGTCCAGTTTGCCAAAAAGAGTATAGCTGGATATTAAATCATCAATTTTGCCGGAGGTTGTGTTTACAACCGCAAGATCAAAAGCTCTGTCAAAATCATTCAGTACCCAGCGCCACTTTGTTTTACCTGAGCGCGCTTTCCAGAACTCCCGGTTATGGCTCCAGGAACCATTGGATGCAAAATCGGTACACACTGCATAATCAATGAACGAATCGATATCCATCTCATCCTGAATTTTTTCGTAGATCGCAGGGTCAGCCGGGTCATTGAGCGAGACATACTCTTTGAAGCTCTCATAGGTCTCTGTGTCTCCGATCTCTGCCATTAAAACGGTTGATCCGGATTCATTGTGCGCATATTGTACGAAATCGATATCATCCTCTTCCAAAGCGTGCTCAGCGGCAAAGTATGTTTCATCAAATCTTTTACGGATATTATATATCCCCCAGAACTCTCCATTCAGATAGAGAATGCAGGGTCTGTAAGAGTAGAAATCAAGATTCATATAAATACTGAGTATTGAGGGCATCATCGCATCGCGCAGCATTGTCTCCTCCCAGTCATCACCACCATTTCTGAAAGAAAGCTCTGTAAAGGTCGCCACCGGCTCATCGGGAAACACCTGGTAGTTGATCTGATCATCACCGTATTTTGACCTGCAGTAGATGTTGAATGGCTTCTGATCTTTCAGCCAGATGTTTTCACCGGCAATACGTATGCCCGCATTAACGGAAAAAGCAGAGCTCTGATCTGCTTCAAAGAATTCGACCCGGAGCGGCATCTCGCGGGATTTATAGGGATACGCGGAATCATTTTCGCAGATGCCGATGGTGTCATCAAAAAGATACTTCGGATCAGTCACAAAAGAACATACCGGGAGCGTAGAGAGGGCATCATCACCCCGTAAGTACGTGCAGCTGAGAATCTCTCCGGGAATGGCACCCGTTGCAAAGCTGCGTGCCCGGAGAATTGTGGTGTCGGTAATTGTCAATGCATTGGTGTAAAGCAAGGAACCTGAAACAGGAACTGATCCATCCAGAGTAAACCGGATCAGAGCTCCGGCATCAGCCGTGCTCAATTCAACGGGGAGCGGGTCATTACCGGCATAGATACCGCTGGGAAGTGAAACTGTAACCGCTGAAGATTTTGCGAAGAGGGTCAGTGCATTTGTGCCATTGGCAGCTTCGGGGCTGGGCTCAGCAAAATAGGACCATCCCGTAGCAGACTCAGAATTGCGTCCGCAGGAAACATCAGTCAGCTGTTGATCAAAGCTGAGTGAATCCACCAGGTGGGCCTCCCCGGTAACCTCAGATACCGTTAAGATTGCGTCAAAACTGATATCGGAACTGCTGCCAGAGCATTGATGAATTTCAACTGCCAGAACATTATCTCCGCTGAGAAAATAATCCGCTGCAATTTCGATAGACACAAATTCATCCTCAGCCGAGGAAAAGACAACACTGCTGGCATAGGTCTGATAGTCTACAGTGCCATCATCCATGCGCAGGCGTCCTGCCTCCACCCCGTTAAGGTAGATAACGGCACCGTCATCGGCCATGATCTGGAAACGGATATTGCCGATCCTGTTGACATCGGCAATGGTGAAATGTGTTCTGAAATAGGTGGCTGGATATTTATGACTGCTGTCAGACCCATAGCTGACAACCGTGTTTTCATCCCCATCTCCATACCCGAACTGGCCGGCTCCTTCGCCCCAGGTACTATCATCATAAGCTGCAGAGGCCCATTCTGCACCGGGATCATCTCCGTTATCATAGTAGCGCCACAAGTGACTGCCTGCAACTATGAGGTTTGTATCAGCGGGCGGGGTGTCAACATAGTGCAGAGCTATCTCTTCTCCTGCGGCACTCAGCTTAAAACCAGTGTGATAACGTTGTGTTGTAAAAGTGCTGCCCCATGGATAAAAACCCCGCAGATAAACTTCACCGGGGGCGGCATTAAAGCCGTCAGCCCGGAACATCAGATACCCATGAGCCGGAATTTCAGGATTACCGGGGATCTCCCATTTAAAGGGTTCCGATATCCGGTCTGTCAGGAAATAATTGGATAAGACGATATTCGTGGAAGTCGGATTATATAACTCAATCCAGTCCGAGAAATCGTCAAAATCACAGTTGTCCGGATAAGTTGACTGGTTGGAAGCCATAAACTCATTAATTAATGGAGATGCGGTCAGAATCTGAATCGACACCGCTGTTAAAGTAACATATATAATATTTTTCATGGATTATACTCCAAATATAGATAACTACAACTGAACAGTGCTTTGCACTGTCACACACATATATACGGCGCTGCGTACCGTTCTGAATTCTCTAAATCCCAACCCATTTAATGTTTATATTATAGCACAGTGTGATGGTTGCGAAAATGCTAATTCCAAGCAAACAATTTAGAATATTTACGCTTTTTTAAATGTGAAGGTAAACTGAGCTCCTTGTTTTAAGTCAGTTCGATATGTTTTTGTTTTATCTTGGTTGTTTCAACTGAGAAAAGAATATAGCTGAGAATCGCAATGCCTGTCATAGCACTGAAGGTCATGTCAGTGGCAACGGCTCCGCAGACTCCCAGGAAGATCGCTGTGCTGGCTGTGATAGCTGTTCCTGCTAAAGCGGTTTCTTTATCGTTAGTTTTTTTAAGAGTTAAATATACAAAAGAGAGTAATAGAAGACCGCTTAAAAAAGCAGGTAGGCGCAATGCAAATTCATTTAATCCGAAGAGTTTTACACTTATGGCGCTGAGCCAGAACTGAAGAGGGGGTTTACCTAAAAAGGGTATCAGCTGACCGTTCATCCATACTGAAGGTGTAATCCAGATCATGTTAATCATGTAATCCTGTCCAAAAAATAATTGTGGCTATGCCGCATCAGCGGTTGGGCTGTCTTTAGAGAAACAAATCGTAGTTTTATAACCGAAAACAACATTTTTATTCCATCCTTCAGAGGAGAAACCGTACTGCCTTCAATATGCTGCCAGCGAATACCCTGTTCATGGATTCGACAGTTACCTTTTGTTGCCATGTATAAAATATCCAGATCTGTGGCAAAGCCCATGGTGGTGGATGCCGCGTAAAGACTACGGGCCAGGGAACCGTCAAAAAGCTTACAGCCGCATTGGGAGTCTTTCACAGAGATCTGAAGAATTGATGTGCATCATAGCGGAAAAAAAGCTTAGAACAGCTTTTATTAATGAATTTTAATATTAGAGATCTTTAATAATGCATTATCTCTCACAGAGTCGCAGAGAACACGGAGAGAAAACCACTAAAAATATTACTCTGTGAACTCTGTGCCTCTGTGAGAGATAAAAAAGTACACAAAAGCCGGAAGAACCCTTCTTTCTCGTGAGTTTGGTATTTATTGTAGTTAACAACTCCTTTTTTTTTCGGTGCTACCTTTGCATGTGTAGGTCATTGTTGTGCCGACGGAAAAATGTACCAAATGGGAGATGCGTCCTTTTCTAATAATTCTGCTTTTTTTATTGAACCTTAAGATAGTATTTGAAATAATACTAAGGTATTGGCTTTTGTGTGGGTGCTGTTTGTTGTCAATTCTCATATGGGTTTGACCGTACCATGAACAGGATAGGAACAATGTGAAAGACAGGAAAAGAGCGAGTTATGTATAAATTGATTGGTTGCATTTTTGTCTGTTGTCTCTGCTTCAGAGCTGTCGCAACTGATCAAACCTGGAATGGCGGGGGGAGCGATTCCAACTGGAGCAGTGATGACAACTGGGGCGGCACGGTCCCCGTTGCCGGAGACGAACTGATTTTTGACGGCACCGCAAGGTTGTCAAATATTAACGATCTTCAGGAAGACACCGCTTTCAGCGGAATTACTTTCAACAATGGAGCTGGTGCTTTTACATTGAGCGGTAACCGTCTTTCTCTTGGCGGTGATCTGGTGAACCTTGATGCGGACACGCAGACGCTTAACCTGGATATGGTGCTTTCTGCTACTCACACACTGAATGCTTCCAATGGTGCGGTAGTGGTTAATGGATCATTGAGCGGCATCGGAGGAATGACCATCCGTGGCCCGAGTTCACTGACTCTGACAGGCAGCAACAACTATGACGGGGTTACAACGGTTCTTACGAACAGTACTTTGAAACTGCAGAATGGATTCGGGCTAGGTAGCACAAATGAAGGGACAGTTGTCGAGAATGGTGGCTGGATCGAACTCAGCGGCGGAGTAACGGTTGATGAACCCCTGACCATTTCCGGTGACAAGGCAACCTCTTATCAGGGTGCGTTGCGCAACACGGGCGGTGTGAACAAATGGAACGGACCAATTTCAATAATTGGTTCGCGCATCAAGGCTACCAGCGGCACGATTGTAATTATGGGCGGGATAACGGGGCCGGGGGCCATTCTGGCAGCGGATGGTGCCGGTACCGTCATTATCACTAACCAGCCGGTGGATATTGGAGGTGGTAAGGTTTACGCTCATAGTCCGGGCACAAAAGTATTTGCCGTGAGTAACAATGTGTGGGGTGTCCTTGAGGTTTCAGGTGGCAAAGCCAGGACTGATGTACCCAATGCTTTTCCGGCAACTGCAACTCTTCAGATGGGTGTTTCGTATGCGACTGGATCGTATGTAGATCTGAATGGTAATGATCAGACAGTGGGTAAAATATATTCAGGCACGACCAATACGGGAACGCGTGTACTGACCACTGCAGAACCGGCGACTTTAACGGTCAATCAGAGTGATAACACAATATTGGATGCCGCTTTCACCGGTGCATTGACTCTCATCAAAACAGGCTCCGGCACATTAACCCTGGAGAGTCTCAGTCATGCCTATACAGGTGCCACGGTTGTCTCGAACGGAACGCTGTCAGTGGCGTCAGGTTCCAGCCTGGGGCTCAGCTCCCTTATAGTTGTTACAGGAGGAACACTTGATTTACAGGCGAACGATGCAATGACAGATCTGGCTGTTGTGAGGGTATCAGACACGGGAACACTTTCACTGGGTAGCGGTATTTCTGATGCAGTAGACAAGCTGTTTGTTAATGGTGTTCAGAAGGAGGCAGGAACTTGGGGCACCTCAGGGAGTGGCGCCTTATATATTGATGACGCCCATTTTTCCGGTACGGGTATACTTTCTGTTATCAGTGCTCCCCCTCAACCTGTCTGGGATGCGGAGGGAACCAATGTTTTGATAAGCACTGCGGAGAATTGGGATGGTGATGAACTGCCTGCATTTGATGGCAGCACGAATATCAGTTTCGGAGTCGATGGAAGTTCTGCGATTGTTGATATACCCGTCACGCTGAATGGTTTAATTTTCAATCGAGATGCGGATTTTCTGGTTGGCGCGGGAGATGGCGTTCTTTCGCTTGCCGGTAATGGTATTTCCGCTATGGCTCCCACAGAAGATTCCCGGACATACACCATCTCTGAAGATATTGTGTTGATCGAAGATCAGGTGTGGTCGATTGCAAATAATGGATCCGGCACGACAACTCTGGCTGTAACAGGCAGGATCAGTGATGGCGATGCCGTGATCTCTGAAATAACGGTCACCGGTGGAGGACAGCTTGTTCTCTCGGGCAGTAATACTTATAATGACGCAACACTTATAGAGACCGGTGTCGTCCACATCACGCACAGCCATGCGTTGGGATCAGCCTCTGTTGGCACAACAATCGACACACTTGGACTCGCACGACTGGAACTCAGCGGTGGTCTGACTGTGGCTGAACCGCTAACATTTTCAGGGGGCAGTGTCAGTAAGTACTGCCTGCGGAATATTAGCGGCATTAATACGCTGGTATCCAAAATTACGATGGAGAGCGGGAGGTTTTTTATGCCTCTTCCGCTAAATCTGTGGGTAAAACCGCGCCTAGTCCCAGTCTGTCGTTTCAATTTGCGGTGCATCAAAAGCATAACACCAAGAGATGTCTTATCTTTGATGATGGT
>JAQIBS010000001.1 GCA_027858965.1 Kiritimatiellia bacterium | reverse complement strand
TTCTCTTTGAGCGCATCGCGAAAGCGGGCGCGGTATACTGCTGACAATGCCTTAACCGGAACAAGGAATTTCGGATGCGAGTCGACCCAGATACCTTTTTTGTTAAGTGCTCCGCCGGTTACAATGAAATGAACATGCGGATGATATTCGCCCTGTCGGGTCCAGGTGTGAAGCACGGCAGTTACGGAAACGAAAAAGTTTTATATAAAAACCCTAGATTGCTGTATGTGTTTTCAAATAATTCACCAATAAACGTGTATGATGTATTGGGACTTGAATGTGGTGTTGAAATTTGCGTACGCCCTCTTGCCGTTTTCCCTGGAGGAATTCCTTGGTGGATATCGCCTGCAAATCACACATATATTCAAATAGGATCTTGGTCTGCTGGTTTTCAATCTGATGATACTGTTCATATACCCGAGACGGATCCTAACCATTCTGGCAAAAAATGCTTCGATGCTAAACGAGCTAATACAGGCTCAATGCCAGACGGGACTTCATGTAAATGCACCACATGTAGTGATATAACAAAAGTGGGCGCACCCACTTTGGAAAGTGATTTAAATCGTTGAGATAATAATGATTGATAAAGAATCCAAATTAATGAGACAATCTTCACATGCGGATATATCTCGATAATTGTTGTTTTAATCGTCCTTATGATGACCAGTTGCATCTTAGGATACAATTGGAGACAGAAGCCAAGTTACGGATTCAAGATGATATTCGCAACGGATCACATCATTTAGTCTGGTCCTATATCCTTGACTATGAAAATAAAAAGAACCCTTTTGATGAAAGAGCAGAATTGATTTTCAAGTGGAGAAAATATGCAGTAGCTGACATATCAGAATCAAAATATTTGTTGAGTATGGCTAAGGTGTTTTTAGAGGGTGGATTCAAAAAATATGACTCTTTGCATATTGCATGTGCTCTTATGGGAAATGCGGAATATTTTATTACTACAGATGATGGGATCTTACGAAAGTCAAACCTGATTGATAAAATGCAAATAATTGACCCGATAGGTTTTATAAAGGAAGTGTTATCATGATTACAGATACTGAAATAAAAATCACAGGATTTCAGATTCTGGCAAAGAACATGGGGGATGTTGAGGCAGAGCGTTTTATTGCTCTTATACAACGAGAACCATTTGATTATACAAAGTGGCGTGAAAATATAGATGAGGATTTAACCATTGAGCAAATCAGTTCTAAAGCTATGAAAATAAGAAATTCTCAACAACAAGTTCCAGTTGACTCGTAAACTCGCAACTGAACTATACGTTTCACATAAAAAAAGATAATGCAAATACTCCCCTCTCAATGGTAATATACTCTTAAATGTTTGGAGATGATTAATGAAAAATGAATTTAATGTTATTATTGAGCGGGATGAAGATGGTTATTTTGTTGCTTCTGTACCTTCTCTCCGAGGTTGCCACACACAGGCAAAATCGCTTGATGTTCTTATGAGACGTATACAGGAAGCAATTTCTTTGTGTCTGGATGTAGAAAAGCCTGTATCAAACGAATTTATCGGAGTCCAACGTATTACGGTTCCGGCATGAGTACCTTCCCATCTATAACCGGCCCAAGACTAATCAAAGTTCTTAAGAAATTTGGATTTGAAAGAATCAGGCAACGGGGTAGCCATAATTTTCTTAAGCATCCTGATGGGCGTTGTACTGTAGTTCCTGTACATCGAAGGGAAACCATACGATAAAACAATGAACAAGCTTTGCATCTTTATAGGAATGACTGTCCTTGGTTGGGTCGGATGGTGGATCGGAAGCATGGTTGGAATCATGACTGCTTTTGTGCTTAGCGGCATCGGAAGTGTTCTGGGCGTTTATGTAGGCTGGCGCATCAACCGTGACTATTTAGGTTGATGCCTGTTGACTGACCAATCGAATTGAGGGATCGGGATAGAGACCCCCCTTATTGCTAAGGGGGCCCCCCCACACCACCGTACGTACGGATCGCGTATACGGCGGTTCGGCTGATTAACCGGATTTATCCAAGGAGCACGAGCCCCTTTTTCTGAGTAAACATTTTCTTTGGCATGGCGTAGTTCATCTGTTGATGTTTACTTGCCCGCCAGTGACCTTTGCGTGTATTGCCAAGCTTGACAGCTTCCTTGTGTCCAATGCCCAGC
>JAQIBS010000255.1 GCA_027858965.1 Kiritimatiellia bacterium | reverse complement strand
AGTAAACCATCATCAAAGATAAGACATCTCTTGGTGTTATGCTTTTGATGCACCGCAAATTGAAACGACAGACTGGGACTAGGCGCGGTTTTACCCACAGATTTAGCGGAAGAGGCATTCTTTTAAACATGTAATAGATTCATAATCCGTACCATAAATTAACAATGGGTTATATACCCTTCCATGATTCCTGCAGGCAGCCCAAGCGGCTGACCATGCGAAAGGATGAGATGTCTCTGGGACAAAAGGGACAAACTCTTCAAACAATATATTCTCTTCTGACATACAATCTCCGTTTCCACAGGCTCTATATGGTCCTATGGTATATACGGAGGGTCTATCGCAGATGACATGCCAAAGAAGAAACCGCTACAAAAACAGCGGTATATAAACTATATATCAACAAAACAGATCTATATATGAGCAACTCTATATATATTTTAACCATCTGTCACACAGATTTTATCTGGTCCCCGCATCCACAATCAAATTCATTATAATATCTGGTTATCACTCCTTGATTGCACTTTTGAATAGACCTGAATAAAGAACAATCAATTGTTTGCTTATGCTCTCATAAAAAAATTTATTCAAGCTTCGGGGCAGAGAAAACTTGGATTACCCCCCTTATATGGCTAATATGATGTCTAGCTTAAGTCCCTTCCTTATGCTTTTAACTATGGCGGAAGAAATATTTATTCCATTTCATTTGACACTTTGATAATTTAAAGATATTGAATAAAAGATTTGTACGGATTGAGCTAACGATGATCTGGCATAAAAATGAAAACATAACCCGTACACAAAGAAAACGAGACGGCATGACAACAAACAACAACCAAGACCTTGTAAATCAACAGGTGACCAATAATTCTGTGTCACTAAAAACGGTCCGGGGTCTGAAAAATTACCATTTCGAGATCCCTTCCATGCAACGGGGCTATCGCTGGACAGAAAAAGACATTACGGCTCTTCTCAACGACCTGAGCGATTTCGATAATGACACTAACAATCCAATCTATTGCCTTCAGCCTTTAGTGCTCAAGAAAAAAAAATATGATCAAAGAAAAAACGTATTTAGTGTCATTGACGGGCAACAGCGCCTAACTACTCTCTTCATTTTTCTGACAGCAGTAGCTGATACGGAAGAAGACAAAGAAAAGCTATGGACCTTCGAATACGACAAAAAACCTGAAGAAACCATCTGGATGAAATCACTCAGCGAAAGTTCTCCAGTAGATTCTCTGGATCAGTTGTGCAAACGTGAGGCATGGCAAATAATAAGTAATTATGACGAATCGAAGAAAAAAATTATTAAGAAGCTACTAACTAATGACAAAGACAGCAAACATATTGGATTTATATGGTACGAATTACATGATGACGAAAATGGGAATGAGGTCTTCCGCCGATTAAATAGTGGGAAAATCGATCTCACCGTATCTGAACTCATTAAAGCACTCTACATGGTGGATGGAAATGAGCTGACCCTCATGGAAAAGATGGAAATTGCAAAAGAATGGGAATTGATAGAATCTCGATTGAGAGATGACTCTTTCTGGTACACTTTTAATAGCACAAAACCAAAAACATACACGCGCATTGATACAATATTCAATTTAATAGCTGGAGATGAGAACCCGGATGACCCTTTGAACTGCTTTTATAGAATAGAGAGTGAATGCAAAAAAGCAAAGGATCTTCGTAAATACTGGGAGCAAGTAATATTAATTTTTGAATGGATGAAATCTATTGAACAAGACCGGATTACAAGTCAATTCATGGGATATATCCGATTATTCACAGATACCCAAATGACTACTCTTTGTCCTCTGTTCAAAACAGGAAAACCAGTAGATATTATTTCCCAGAGGAAATTTCTATGGAAAGTCATCCAAAACCTCAACATAATCCCCTATGATTTTTCAAGCGTCAATTACGAGTGGAATAAAAAACACCTACGAAAGTTTTTCGTTTTATTCAACATAGTATTGCTTATTACAAACAAGGATGATGAACGCTTTCCTTTTTCTCGTTATCTTAATGAAAAAGGATGGGATATTGAACATATCAATTCCAATACTGTGAACGATATGACCAAACCACTCGACCAGATCGAATGGGTTTTGGAGTCGTGGAAAGAATTATATCACAAAGACAACAAAGCAGATTGGATCAAAGTCCAAAGATGGTTATCTTCGTGCAAAAATGATCATATTAGCCAGACATTAAAACGAATGAAAAAGGATAAAACCGAATTCACAATATTACATCAGAGCTGTGATCAGAACGAACCTGTACATAAAACGGCTAAACTTATTTTCTCGGATGTCACTAATATAATTCGTAATCTAGCAAAAGAAAATGAAGAGAATGACAACAAGGATGCTCTGGGCAATTTGACATTATTGGATGAAAGCACCAACAGGTCATACGGCAATGCTATTTTTCCAGTTAAAAGAAGACGAATCCGTGAGCGTATTAAAGCAGGCCAATTTGTTCCACCCGCAACAAAACTGGTATTCATGAAGTATTTCACAACAACCCCCACAAGCGTTACTAGTTGGCAACTTGGAGACAAAAACGCATATTTTCATGCCATAGAAGAAATCTTCAACAACATTATTCAAGAAATGGGTGAATAACTATGTGTACCCCGAATGGAACCGTCGAAAAAATATCATTTAAAACATTAATGATCGGCTATCAAATCCGCATTCCAATGATCCAACGCGATTATGCGCAGGGAAGGGACAATGAAGAAGGAATCGAGGTCCGAAAAACATTCATTCCGTATCTCATGAGGGCTTTCTTATTTCCCATCCATTTAGATTTCATTTACGGTGAAAAAAAAGATGGAATATTTATTCCCCTCGATGGACAACAGCGATTAACGACATTACTCCTACTTTACTGGCTAGCAGGAGAAATTCCTGATCAAAAGTGGGTATTTGATTTTGAAACACGAAGGATTGCTCAACATTTTGTTAAAAACCTTTTAAAGACAAGACCACCGGAAAGATCTGATATATTTGAGAATCAGAGCTCAACATATATATCTTACTTCCTAAAAAAACAACCATGGTTCTTTGAGAGTTGGTTAAAAGATGCCACGGTTTCAGGCATGCTAACAATGTTAGATTCACTAGCGAACCAGTTTCCTGAAGCCTTTATCACAAATAGTTTATGTGATATTTCTTTTTCTTGTGAATTTATTGGCAAAATAGTTTCAGATAAAGTCTACCTCAAGATGAATGCCCGCGGAAAACCATTAACTAAGTGGGAAAACTTAAAAGCCCTGCTGGATGGCAAGATCGGTGATACGGAAAAAGAATGGAAAGACAAGATTGATGCCACATGGGAAAACCAGTTTTGGCAAATTCTCACAGATGAAGACAGAAACAAACCCTCTAAAGCCGTAGCAACAACGCATTTCTGGCTTTCATCCATTGTCCATTTCTCAATATGTGAATATCTGGCAAAAAACACCTCATCTAATAATGGCGGAAGTCTAAAAGACAAGCGCCTTGCCGACATAGGGCTATTCCACAATCATAATGCAACACTTTCACTCTTTGATGAATATCTACCAAAAGGAGATCCAAAACCCATAAAAACCATAATCAAATATGCATCAATATATTTCAATGCACTTTCACCAGAAAAGCTAAAAAATCTCCAATATTGCTGGAGTAAGAATCGAGCAGAGAATCGTTTATGGGCGTGGACTACCAAAGGAGAATTTCTAAAAGTAGAAAAAAATTCAGCCTGGACTTATAACGACCATGTCCGTTTGTATATTCTTACAAGAGATACGAAGAAACTAACAGAGGTGGACCGAAAAAAACGTGCCCTCTTAAACCTACTTGATTTTTCGACAGTTGCTGCATCTAATTTCGCCAATTGTATTCTAAGTGTCGATGCCATCCTTGAATCTGCTAGACCTGATTTCATTAAGGCTGCCGGCTTCAATGAACTCCAACGCGAGGAGGAATCCATAAAATGGGGCCTTGACGCAGAGGACATGTGCAATTTAGAAAGCAACTATGCTCTCTTCAACGGCAGCATCGGCTTCCTTGGACCAGAAAACGATATTACGACGGAGCTACTTCACAAGCGAATAAAAATGTTCAAAGCAACATATATAAATGAGAAAACGTCGAAATTTAAAGGTGAAATAGAACAATTCATTAGTATTCTTCAATATTTCGAAAAAGAGCTTCCACGAATGCTTCGAGTCCCTAATAAAAACCATTCAGACTGGATCAACCTGCTTCGGAATAAGCAAATCAGGGCGGCACTCATAAATTTCTTTAACAACAAAACGCCAGCCTCAATTTCATGGGTCACTTTTTACAAAAAAGTACATGACAAAAACCGTGGTGTTTGCCTAGAAACGAGAGCTGGCATTACCTATCTTCTAAACTCAACTCGATTCTTTCCTAATTCAATCCGGCTGACTTATACACCAATTGAGTTGGCAAATTTAAATAAAACCGAAAAAAAGTTCTGTGCACGTGATGATTCTTTTCTCAAGCTAAAAGATAAACCGGAAGGATATTATGCAGTAAAAGAACTTAGAGCCGAAGATCCTTCTTTGTATATTAAGAATAGCGATTATACTTTTTCACTTATTGCGTCTAGCGAACGATAAATCCACATCAAATACTGACTATTTTCTCTAACTGGCGACCGTAAAGGTTTTATCCAACTACTTACACCTGGCCCATGACAATCCCAGACTCTATTGCGGTGAACTTCATTGCGCAGTCTCCTCATTCAAATACTTTTTCAATGTATTACGTGTGATTCCCATAGCTTCGGCCGCATGAGTCACATTCTCTCCATACTTCTCAAAAACCCGTGCGGCGTGGATGCGGATCATCTCATCAAGATTGTCCGGTATAACCTCTTCCTGCCGGGCTGGATCCAGGCGCAACCTGTGTTCAGCAAGCAGATGTCCGAAATTCTGCTCCCCCATTACCGAGGCATATTCCAGAAAGTTATACAACTCCCGTATGTTTCCCGGCCAATCATAGTTGCTGAGAACATCGCGCTGATGTTCATTAAGATGTTTCCTTTGCATACCAAACCAACAACTATCGGCGATCGCTACCATGTCATCCATACGTTCACGCAGTGTCGGCATGTAGATAGGCACTACGTTAAGTCTGAAGAACAAATCCTCTCGAAATTTGCCTTCCTTCACCATGCGAGGCAACTCTCGATTTGTGGCAGCAATTATACGTACATCAACTTCAATCTCTTCCTGTGAACCCAACGGAGTAAAACGTCCCTCCTGCAGAACACGCAGAATGTTTGCCTGTATCTCCAGAGATAACTCTCCAACCTCATCCAGGAACAGCGTCCCGCCATCCGCCTGCTTGAACACTCCATCTTTATCACCGACAGCGCCGGTGAATGCCCCCTTCTTGTACCCAAAGAGTTGGCTCTCCAGCAGATTGGTGCTGGTGGAAGCACAATTGAACGCAACAAACGGCTCTCCGCTGCGCGGTGACTTATGGTGCAGGTGTATGGCGACAGTCTCCTTGCCGGTCCCGCTCTTACCATAGATCATCACCCTAACATTATCTTTCATCGAGGCTCGCTCGATAATGTCCCTGATTCGCAACATTTCCTCACTTTTTCCGGTGAGTTCCCTATGGCCATAAAGCTTAAAATGATTTATCAGATTCAGCTGTTTCTCAGTGAGAGGGCTTTTAGAGACAAGGGTTCTTACGGCGTCGGGATAATCATCTAATGCTTGATAGTTCCTGTAGCTGTGCTGAGCAGCCTGTATCAGAAGATGCCACTCTCTTTGTCGTGCATTTAAAGCCTTTCGCTTTTCATCAGGAACATCCAACGCACAGAGCTCTCTATCACGGATTTTGAAGTAATCCGCCACCAGAGCGCTTAGTGATTCTTTCTCTTCATCAACCACAATATCCAGATATTTGCCAGCACACTCCTGAACCCAGCCAGGAGTCGGGACAACACTCAACCACCTGACCTTGGTTTTCATAGCCTTTAGTTTCTTAAGAACAGATGCAATTTCATCCTGATCGCCACGCCAGCCAACTCCGATAATGATGATCTCAGAGTAAACCCGCTCTTTATTCCCAGCCAGCTCCGCAAGCCGGATCATAAGCCTGCGCTTGCTGACACCCTCGACATCCGCATCCGGATATTTCTTCAACACAAGGGCAGCCGATATCGAATATACTATGTGACCCCAGCCGGTTATAATTAATCTCTTCATGACCATCTCCATTCTTTGTGACACCCTATACGCAGAGCTTATGCCAAAGTCATAATTTGACCAAACCGATCAAAAATGTCGCTGATTGATGGATTTAACGCCTTTCCTCAGCAAAAAACCACTTCTACGATGGTCATTATTTTATCACTAAGTCACAATATTGACCACTGCTATGTTTGTCCAGCAACGCTGCCAGACCAGGACATCAAAACATTACATTGCTGATACTCTTAATCACCAGAGATTAATAGACTATTAAATATTCACCATACAGCTCAGTAATTGATCAGCAATATCTCCGTTATTCTTCGAAACCACAGCATTCATAGCGAATATAGTCATTGGCATACAACCTGCAAAATACCGTCAGATGAGCACCTGAGCAATGTTTCAATACTCAAAACAAGAGGTAACCATGACAGACATACACATTACGTATGCGGAGCTACAAAAGGCGGTCCGTCTCTCAAAAGATATCTTTAAGCAACTTCAGCAGAAATACCCCGAACTGGACGGTTATCTTGTGTTCAGCAGGTTTGGACCGGGGAGCGGACAGAGCGACCACACCGATGATGTATTCAAGGTCCTAGGAGAGTTCCCTGGCATGATTGAAGATAGCAATGCAAAAACTATAAACATAGATGCTATGCTTAAACTTAATGGAGTTCTGAGAGACCGGAAAGCCGACTCAAAAGCTAAAATGCAGGCGATAGAGAAGTATAAGCCATCCCAACTGAGCATGCTCAGATTCCACAGCGACATCCTTGTCGAAATAAGGTTTAACCAGCTTAGATACTCACTCATTCATGCCCTTCAATCAGACCCACTGGTCAGTCATAACCATGATGTCAGCCACTCTATACGGGTTGTGCTTGGGAACTTTAAAGAGTTAATTGAAATTGACTAACCTACTCCGGTTTAGTATAAAAATAAAAAGTAACAAATTAAAATTGGAGTAAAAAGCAAATATGAAAATCACACCACGCTATGAGAATCTTTACAAACGCGCTCTGCAAATAGAGAATGATTCGAAGAGCCCGCGGATAAAAGCGCTGCATAACCAGGGCATGCCTCGGTGTAACAGAACCTCTTACGACCAAATATGCCTTTATTGGGCTTAATCCCGGCGGCCAGAAACCACAGAAAATTCGAATGAACCACAAATCCAACTGAACATGAGTGAATATCTAGAAGAACCCCCTAAATACCAAATAAACGTAAAAACCATTATTGACAATTTTGCTCAGAAACAAAACATGCCAGAGGAAACAACTTATAAATTATTCGGTGCTGTAAACTTCAGTTTCCTACACTCAAAAAAAGTTGCAGGTATTTTTAATTCTTTTGATATTGAAGTCAAAGAATGTGCGAGTATATTCAAGGAGGAAATTAAACTGCCAGAGTTAGAAATGATAATTTTCACAGGAAGGTATTGTTTACCGTTGTTCATCCATTACCTGTGGAAAGAGGGAACGGAAATTACATTACCCGAATCGGAAGAATTAACGAAAGTTGATCCTAATGCAACAGTCTGCACCGCTACTCTTGTAACAGACCAGGAAGTAACTTTTATTTTTACGCGACACCTCTCACCCAGATGTAAGTTTCCAGCTGATTTTCCAACTGAATTCAGCAAATGGCTTGGATCATTTGTTTCCTGAACTGTACCCATTACCAAACCCAGTCCTGCCCCCAGAGGTCTGCCGGCATATTCAAATCTTGCTGGGGGTATCGTTGGATTCTGTATATTGTTCCACGGAGTATCGGATCATGGTGCTTTCATTGCCCAACTATAAAATTATCAATCCCAGAGCACCCGACATTCATAGATCAAAGTCAGTTTATAGCAATTGGGGCAGAGTATTGCTAGCTGACTCAGGAGTGCAAGATCATCCGCAGTCGGCCTCTCTTCGTAAGGGTCACCGTCCTTAACATCCCATGGCCATTTACCAGGGAACATCTCCTGCAGGGCTCTCGGTCCCCAGGCCCCGGGATCAGTAAGCAGCATGCATTTTCCATGACAGTTACGGCAGTTTGGAGCTTCAGGCACCTCACCCTTACGTCGCGCAGCAAAGATCCTGTGGCATTTAAGACACATAGCCGCGTCATAATATATTGGGCCCGCCATACCGCAACCAACCATCACGGTATCGGAAACAAAACCACATTCACAAGAAAAGGCCAATCCTTTACCCATGCTGAACCTCGCTTTCAAATGGCTCAATACGCTGACTTTTAATTCTGTTCGTTAAGTTCCAAATTAACGGATGCTCCCTATTCCCGGCGCTATGTCATCAAACAATATACCTTCGTTCGAGCCACTCTTTCCATGCAAGAAAATCTGAACTGCCATCAATGGATGAGATGAATTTCTCAAAGGTACAACCGAACACACAAGCTCTTTCCTCGGCTTTTAACAATGCTCTGTAACGGGGTAATTCTTTATGAAAATGATTGTTCCCGTTTGGAAACAGCGTGATGGAGTAGAATTCATCAATATCGTCCCGCTGAATCATAGCCAGCCCAAGCAGGTGATTCCTCCATATCTGACGCAATGGATCAGAGCCGAATATCGGATCATCAGCATTAATAAAACACCCTGACCCTCTTGCGGTCCGCCAGTAAGGTGAATTATGGTCTTCCACATTTACCTTCTCTGTCTTACTAATTTGATAAGCCTGCTCAGTATACTTCACTTCAATACCAATGCCGCATTTTTTGCCCCGCGCTGTGATAACCTCAATATATGTATCAAAGGCGGTTCCATCATTTAAGTAATTCACCTTTGGTTCAGGAGCATATTCCATTTTGATGCAGCAAATCTCTGTACATTCAATTCCAAAAGCTCTCTTAATAATTTCAACCGCGCTCTTTTTATCTGTAATCAGCGGGGCTAACAGATTAAACGGGATATGCTCACTGCGAAGCATATCCGCATCACGCTTTTTGGCGTAATTTGGATAACGGGTACGCAGCATAGTCCGACAATTCAGCTTGTCGTAGTAATTCAGAAGAGCCTTGGCATCCTCTTCACACAACCGGTTGCCATACTCATTAAAATCGACCTTCAGAACCTCAGCCCTGTATTTTGACTGGTGCAACCTTGCCCTCGCCTTAAATCGATCATCCGGCGCATATTGATTTCCTATGTTCATAATACTCGCTCCAACTAAATTCTTAACGTTAAGTGTTAACAAAAGAACTCGACCCGCTGCGTTTCCCTAAAGCCTCCTCTAAACTTCTATTTGTTAATTGGATGCCTGACCCCAATGCTTTCAGAGAAAAGGCCTGCTCTGTGTTTGTTACTTTGTTATTCATAAAAAAATTTCATTTTCCGGTGATCAAATTCGTCAGCATGGCCGTAATAACATCCTTCTCTTTAGGGCGGCTTTCGGCAATCATCAGGGTCATGGCTACCAATGCGTTGTCAGCAATGATCTTCTCGCCATCTTTGTTATAAAGCAGTTTGTTCTTATCCGCAAAGCGCAGAAATACCGCTGCAGCGATGCGTTTATTACCATCCACAAAGCTGTGGTTCTTAACCAGAAAATAGAGCAGGTTGGCGGCTTTCTCTTCAACTGAGGGGTAAACGTCTTTTCCGTCAAAACTCTGCATTACAGCATTGAGGGAACTATGCAAGGTCTTGTCCTTTTCTTTGCCGAAAACAGCGGAGTCGCCAAACTTCTGCCGCATAGCGTCTACCAGTTTGATGGCCTCGTTATAGGTTACAGACTTTGCCTGCCTGCTGGAGACCTTGCCAAGGGTTACACGCTGGTGGTCGTAATCGTCCAGCAGGTCAAGAGCACCTACGTATTCGGATACGGTCTGCAACAGAATGGAGGCTTCGTCACCGCTGAGTTTCTTGCGTTTTGTGATATCCGAGGCCAGCTTAACTGTCTGTTTCAGCTCTTTGAGGCGCTTTTCATTAACTGTATAACCCTGGACAATATGCTGTTTCAACACATTGGTGGCCCATATCCGAAAATCCGTACCGCGTAACGATTTAACTCGGTATCCTACTGATATAATGACATCCAGACTGTAAAATACAACCGGTTTGTCAGAACCACTAATATGCATTTTTTGCATATTGCTTTTTTGAGTCAATTCACCCTCTTTAAAGACATTACGTACATGTCTGGATATAACCGACTGATCCCTCTCAAACAGCTTGCATATTTGTGCTTGAGAAAGCCATATTGTTTCTCTTACCAGCTGCACATCCATCTGGACTGTGCCGTCTTTACTGCGGTATAAAACTAAATCTGATTTTTTTTCGGTCACTTTCAGCTACCTCGTTATAATTAATAATTGTCTGGAGTGAAGAGGAGATCACCCCTGAAAGTTAAAAATAAGATTCCTTCGCTATTTCCGCCGTTCATTATCCAGCTTTTCTGAGATATTTTCAACCGCTCTCTTCAAAGCCTCATCCTCCGCCAGCACCTTATGCAGCTTCCGCAGCTGACAGCTGACGGCTACACCGCTTTTCAAATTAAGCTCACCTGCCACATCCCGCTGCGTCATTCCGGCGAATTTGCAGAGCATCTGCGCAACCACCGGTCGCACCAGACTATCACGCTGTCGTGTATAAACAACATCCTTTTCAACCCCCAGCACACTGCAGACAATATCCACAACACACTCTTTCGTCAGCGGCTCAATCTGGTTCCTGAATGCAACATCCTCAAGATTGATCCGCTCTTCCATCAACTCCTTGTACAACTTCCTTATCCGGCAATCAAAGGACAACGAACCAATGGTATGCGCTGACGCATCCTTTATCTTAATAAACTCATCATCACTCTGAGCGATCCCCGCCTCAACAAACTCTTTGTATTTTTTAGAGGCAACGGCTCTGCCCCTCCGCCAGCTCTAAAGCATCCACCGGCCCATACTCAACAAATTCCAACGCTCTTGTCTGATCAACATAGCCCTGATAGCTGCTCCATCGCCAGGCATTCAGTCTTGCCAGCCGGTCCTTCAGCGAAGCTTTTTAACTGCGGTAGTGAAAACAGGATTCAAGTGAACATAACGGGTAAGTGACAGCAGATAAAAATCACCCTCCACCAACTTAGCACCAAAGCGACCTTGAAAAAGATAGCCGCAATGCTTATTTTTCAGATTGAAATAGACCGTGTAGCCGGTAATCAGACTCTGCATAAAACGGCTTATACTGCCTTGAGGCGTCTCACAGACAATACGTGGTTAGACATCATACAAAACATGAATACTCGAATATTATAGGTATCCGCACTCTCAGCCAACCGTAAAAGAAACCTCTCACGGTCATGGTCATCCGTAAATATGCTCTTTTTTCCGTTGCCACGATGAGTAATATGATAGATTGCACCAGGGTATTCAACTCACAGTTTTCTTGCCATCTTTTTACTTTAGCAAAGTTCAAAAAACCGAATCAACCGCTAATTACTAATCTATGGTCTGCCCCAAATGGCACGAAGTTAAGCAATTTAGCACATAGGAACTAAATATCCAATATCCAACCGAACAAGTACAAAAACTGAAACTCTTCGCAATATATGATCCTGAAAATCGTGGTTTTCAGCCTCCCTTGGAGCGAAGCGGCTCTCACCTTGGATATTGGGAGTTCCGTGTTGAGTATTGGATATTGAGAAGCACCAGGAATGCATGCTTGACCTGATGTGATGCTTAACTTCGTGCCATTCAGGGGTGACCTTATCTCCCGCGTCTACCACCACCGGGAGGACCCGGCATTGACATGGTGGTGTTCTGGATAATCTCCTCAACATACTGCGTAAAGACCTCCGCCTCTTCTCCCTCATAACCAACCGCGGTTGCAGTCTGCTTCAGAAGATAGTTCCGCTCATTGTTATTCAGCTCAGAGAGCTCACCAAAAGATTCAAACATCTCCTTGCGCAGCTCATGGCGGTTCTCGGTTTCGCCCGACATCATATTCTCCATAATCTCATTAACACGATCCGTCAGCGCCATCAACCGCTCATGATTCTCAATCTGCTCATCAGACATACTATCGGTTTTAATTGACGTAAGAAACTCCTCTTTATTGAGTTTACGTTCCTCTATGCGCGCTTTAAACTCTTCACGACGCTCCTGCATCTCAGCGTATTTATCGGGTTCCTCTTTCTTCATGCGCTCCATGCGGTCATTCCAGCTTTCGCGTTTGCGATCTCTACCCCGGTTATCATTCTTTTCTATCGGCATAACTGCCAGCTTTTCCTTCTCTACACGCAATGCATCCAGTTCCGCCGCCAGACCATCAATTTTCGCTCTTAACGAAGCAATCAATGCATCCTGCGCCTTATCATTACTTTCCCGAGCAACTTTCTGTACATGATGTATAATCTCAGGTTCTTCGATATTCACATCGGGGGCTTTACCGGAGAGTCGCAAATGCTCGACCGAAGCACCCACCAGCAAACCGCCCAGCACCATGGCAGCGACTGCATAATTTTTTTTATTCATGATATCTATCCTTACGCTATAAAGTTCAAATCCTTGCGATTATCAATCGCCTGATATAAGTATAACGAGTAAACAGGGATATTATTGGCATAAATTTGATTTCTTATGTATTTTTCCCTGTATTCCTGATGCAGCAGAACAGCAACCAAACTAAACCCTTGTGATATGCGAATCTTTTTCTCTCTTTGAACGGTTATGCGAAAGCCATCGCTGCATTAGTCAACAACGCTTCGCGTTGCATAAAACAACTTTTAAATTAATCCTGTCATCCTGTCAAAAAAAATCTCCATAGCAGTAACACCGCGTAATCAAACTCTGTGTTCTCCGTGACTCTGTGAGAGATAATTTCTGAAGCTGTAATATCCGAGGACAACCTGACTCAGCTTACCGCCGGCTATCAGAGAGGCCGGCAATCAAGCCGCAAACCAGCAATGTCACAATCAGGCTGCTGCCGCCATGGCTGATCAACGGCAGTGTAATACCGGTCATAGGCAATGCTTTAGTGACACCGGCTATATTGAAAACGGTCTGCACAGCCAGCGTTCCGGTCAATCCAATGCATAGCAATCTTTCAAAGGGCGCTTTGATCATACCGGCGGCCCGGAACCCCCTCACAAAAAGAACCGCATACAGACATAGCACCAGCAAGCATCCGATGAAACCAATCTCCTCCGCCAAAGCGGCATAAACAAAGTCCGAAGAGGCAATCGGCACAAACCGGGGATCGCCACCACCGATACCAGCCCCCCACATTCCTCCGGAATACATAGCCGATAGAGATTGAAGAACCTGCCAACCCTTGCCGGTTGCATCCGCAAAAGGATGCAGCCAGACAGCAAAACGATCGCGAGCATTGCTGGATATCAGCTGCACTCCGTAACCAGCAGCAGTAACCGCTATACAGCCAAGCCCTAGATAACCGGAGCGACGTGAAACCGCAAAAAGCATAACGATCAGGATTGCATTCAGGATAACCATCAACCCAAGATCTTTTAACAGCAATGTGCCGACCATGGGAATCGCCCACAAGAAAACGAGGTGGACCAGAGCTGACAGAGGTGGCGTTGGAATCCCAACCTGGGTTTCGGAAAATGCCTTGGCACGATTGGCCAGAAATGCCGCCATAAACAGTACCAACAGCGGTTTTATCAACTCAGAGGGATTAATCCGCCCGGGCAGATAGATGCCCCCGCGATAGTGTCTGCCAAACACAAGCATGACTGCAATCACCCCCAGGGCTCCAAAGTACGCCAGCCAACCGGCACTGTTCATCCACTTCCCCCGACGTCCCCCGGTAATAGAAACACCTGCCAGAAAGGCAAAAAATCCAACAGTTAACGGAAGCAGGGCTTTCAGAGATACTGGAACACTTTCAAAACCGCTCAGCCGAATCTGAGTGACCAGCCCCAATCCGCATAGCAGAAAGACCGCACCGATAAACCCGACATCGCCCTCCCACCGCAACATCTTCAGCCAGATCACAGTTACCGGAATTGCGATAGTAAAAATTGCCAGGGGCAGGAGTGGCTCAAGAGGAAGAGAGGCCCCCAGCTGAAATTTACTGAACACTGCCATGGAGCAGGCCAATGCAACCACAAGCCAGTCCAGCGCGAGGAGACGAAAGAGGGATGTTCCCTTTTTTTTCTTCATTTACGACTCCTCTTTGATCCCTTGATAAGCCCAAGCTTATTCGCCTCAAGCAGCAGCTCTTTGGCTACCGGCAAAGCAGCAGCGGCACCGTATCCCCCGTTTTCAATCAGGACCGTCACAACAATTTCCGGGTTGGTCAGGGGCGCAAAACATGTAAACCATGAGTGATCCTTCTCTCCGCTCACTTCCGCTGTGCCGGTTTTACCGCAGACATCCAGACCCCACAAATTTATCCCCTTGCCGGTACCTTTCGTAACAACCTCACGCAGCATCACTTTCAGTTTATATGCTGTGGCAGCTGTAAAGGGCTGGCTCAGTTTCTTTGCCGGTGTTTTCAAATTAAGTTTCGGTTCATAGAGCACACCCCTGTTTGCAGCAGCAGAGGTATAACAGGCCACATGCAACGGACTCACCAACACATCGCCCTGGCCGATGGCCGCCTGGGCACGCTCCCATTTGGTATCCAGCTCAGGGAGGGTGCCTGACGCGCATTTGAGATCGCCGGACGATCCGACCAAATAACAAATGGCCTGATCAAGCTGCGCAACCTGCATTACATCAGCTAGCTGCTTCTCGGTACAGCTGGCCCCCAATTGTGAAAAATAGACATTCGAAGAATGAGTCATCGCACTCTTCATATTGATCTTACCCCAGCCGCGCCATGTACGCCCTTTGCGCTTTGCGCTGTAATACTCGCTGTCACGGATCGGTTTTTTACCTCTTCCGGCAATATAACCGCCGGCCGGACAATTATAGGTTGGAGATATTCCATTATTGAGGGCAGCCCCGGCAGTGATAATTTTGAAGGTAGAGCCAGGAGGATAACGCCCCTGTACTGCTCGATTGAAGACCGGTTTACCCCTGGAGTCGCGCAATGCGGGTTCGGGGTTCTGCGGATTAAATCCGGGGGAACTGACCAGAGCCAGCAGCTCCCCATTACGTGGATTCATGATCACCACAGCTCCACGCCTTTTTTTAAGCAGTTCATAAGCCAATTTCTGAAGACGGGAATCCAACGTCAGCGTAACACTCTCCCCCTGCTCCGCACGTTTGACCAGAATGCTCTTTGCTAATGTTTCAGTATCCTGAATCATTCCGCTCAAACGGGCATCACAGGCTCGTTCGACAGCGGTAATTCCATAGCGAAAATGGTAATATCCCAGAGGATGAACCGCCGCCTCGCCTAAGGGGTAACGTCGCTTCCAGATTGATCCCGCCTGAGGTGCAGCCAACACCATGCCACGACGATCAAAGAGCGGTCCCCGCAGTGACTGCTGCTGAGCAGCGTTCTCACGTTGGTTGTAAGTCCGCATAAATTTCACGAAATCAGGACGAACCATACCGCCAAGTTGCCAGGTAGACTGATATGCAAGAATGGAAAAAAGCGCGCCGCAAAATATCCAACCGAGCAGAACATAATTGACCTTTAGCTTCTTTTTAGGAACTGATGCGCCAAACATTGCCAATACAGCCCATAAAAGCACTATAAAAAATAGCACTTTCAGGATTAAAAGTATATTTGTATTAAGATCTCCTTTCAGGAAATCGTTTAACTGCTCAACCATGCGGAAATAGTAGCAGAAGAAGGGGGAAGAGGGAAGAAGTTCTAAAGTGCTAAAGTTCTAAAGTTCTAACGTGAAAGATTCGTGCTGCGCACGAACGGCA
>JAQIBS010000232.1 GCA_027858965.1 Kiritimatiellia bacterium | reverse complement strand
AGCAATGGAGCCGAAGTCTTATGCACCTGTAGACCCCGGTCAACAATAGCGAGGGCTTCAATCAGATCCTTCTTTTTCAATTGATATTGAGCCGCCGCGACAAAACCCTGTTCGCTGCCGGTTGCTTCAATCTGTCCATAGATTTTATCAAGATCAGATTCTTTCCCTTGAACATTATAGAGACCGGCAATCCCCAATAATGCCCTGATATTCTTGCTGTCTTTTGCTACCACCAGCTGGTATTCAGCAATCGCTTTATCGTATTCCGATTGCGAGGCATAGTAAGAAGCAATATTGAAGTACGGGGTCAAATATTCAGGATTGACTTGCTTGGCTTGATTTAATGCCGCGATTGCCTGCTCAGGTTTTTTCTGTGAGAAATAGGCTGCAGCAAGGTAATTGTTCAAGAGCGCATCTGCTTTTGAACCATCCATCCCTTCCTGCAAATTCTGAATCGCAGCCGAATAATTTTTCTGTCGTAGATAGTGGGTCACCAGCATCAGTCGACCATTGAGAACTTCGGGTGCTGCCTCAACCGCCTTGACAAGATCGGCTTCCCCTTGCGCCCCCTGCCCTTTAGCGAGATGAAAAATTCCACGCTTCAAGTGAGCATCGGCCAGGGTTGGATCCAGTTCAGTTGCTAATTCCAGCTCTGCCATCCCTTGGTCATATTGACCATCAGCAAGATAAGCACTACCAAGGATATTATGGGCATAAGCATTGTTCGGATTAGCACGCAATACCTTCTGGATTTCAATAATGGCGTCATCAAGACGTTTTTGCTTCAGTAATGTCATAGAGACAAGCACGCGAGCACGTTCAAATCCCGGGTTGAGATCGAGTGATTTCTGGAATTGATTCAGAGCAATTTCATAATTTTCCAGACCATAGTAGCTGAGGCCAAGAAAGAAATATGAGAGAAGGTGCTGCTGTGTTTTCAGGGAGGTTTCCAAAGCAACTTTCGCTTCTTCATATTTTCCCTGGCGATAAAGCAGCAAACCGTTTAAACGTGATCCTTCAGGACGATCAGGGAAACTGGAGAGGAGTTTAGCAACTGAACCCTGTGCAGCGTCCAAATCGCCCAGATCCATCTGTAAAATTCCAGACATGTAAGTGGCTTGCAACTGCTTTGCATCCACCTGAATAATTTCATGATAAGCAGCAAGGGCAGCTTCACGATCTCCTTGAAGCGTTTCAATGTTAGCCAGTAAGTAGTAGGCTTCTATCAGTTTATTATCGATTGCAATAGCTTCCTGCAGATATTGTTTCGCCTTGACAAAATCTTTTTTCTGTAGAAAGACTTTCGCTAAATTCAACCGTGGGTCGGTCGCAGACGGATCAAGCTGTAACGCTTTCTTGAATAAATTTTCTGCCGATCCAATGTCCCCGGAAGCCCCATGAGATCGGCCATAAAGGACTAATGATTCGACGGTTTCATGATTGTCTGCATGATATTTATCAAGTTCAAGCAGGGCTTTTTCAGGCTGTTTTTGATTGATGTAGATTGTCGCCAGTTTCAACAATAAATCTGTTTGTGAGGGGTTTTGCAGCAGAACTTTCTGGAATTCTTTTTCGGCGCGGTCAAAGTTGCCAGAACTTAAGTAAGCTTCTGCCAGACCAATCCGGGCGTCGATATAGTTGACATCTTTTTCCAGGGCATTTTTATACAGAACGGTAGCACCACGAAAGTTTCCTTCAGCGCTCAACCGGTTCCCTTCTTGCTGTAATTCTTCTTTAGACTGTCCACCACAAGAAACGACAAAAAGGAAGATAAATAGAATGAGTATTTTTTGCATAGCCCCCACCATCTGAAAGTGTTTGTAGTTAACAAGTAAAAACAAACATGTAACATCTAATTATTTTAGACTTTACATGCTATAGAGTTTTTAACTTAGAAAGATTGAATCTAAACAGGATCAAGAGAAAAAGCAAGGAAGATTTAATTTTCTTAACGAAGTAAGTGCAAAAAAAGGGTGATGCGTGAAGCACCACCCTTATATTTACTCATTGTACTTTTTACTTATGATTTGCGACGCTTCAAGAAAGCGAGGCCAACCAGACCGGAACCGAGGAGAAGCAGGGTTGCTGGTTCTGGTACTGGAGCAATATCAGTTACACCAACAACAAAGTCTGTAAAATCTTGGTCTCCACCGCCAAATAGATCCTCTATTGCGAGGACATAATCAGCCCCAAAAAGCTCTCCAGCAAGGTTTTCACTAGTATCATAAGTCTTAAAGTGGTCATAATTGTCGAGGACATTTAAAGAAGTATGAGAGTAGAAATAATAGGGTGTTAAACCAGCAGTGTAGTTAGCGCCGGTTCCTGGTCCCTGAAGGTAAAAACCAAACTGGTTAGTATCAAAAGCAATCGAATTTGTTAATGTATACGCTAGACTACCAGCAAGATCGAATTTGACAGTTGCACTTGTAGGAGCAGCGTCAGCGCCATCAAATATCATCAAAGTGTCAAGAACTGAGACAGTACCATCAGCTGCAGTAGTGTAAGTGTAAAGTCCAAACTTATTCAATGTTGCATAACCTGCAACCTCAAAATAAAGAATAGCTGTTGCATCATCATTATTACCATCGTTATCAGTCAGAGTAAATGCCTCTGTTCCATCGTCACTGTAACTGTAACTGCCAGCAGTTGTATCTAAAGTATAGTTACCATCATCAGAAATTGACAAGGCGAATACATTGCCAGTGGTTAAAAACGCTACAGTTAATAGAATCAACATGATTTTTTTCATTTTAAAATTCCCTTCTTTAGTTAGGTTTTGTTGTTAATTAACAATTTTATTAATATTGCAAGATACTGACTTCAAAGCAATCTTGATGCCAAACACCTATCTATCTGTTTTCATTGCTTTTTCATAACAAATATTTTACAAGAAAAATACATGTAAAGTATTTCGACACAAAAAAAAGAAAAAAAGGAACAAAAAACAAAAATGGGGTAACCACAGGGGACGCTGTTGCCTTAGTGCCTTAACCCTGTTACTCTCTCAGAATGCCCAGACTACCACGCATCGACAGCCCTAACCTTCTTCACCATGTAATCGTCCGCGGAATTGAACGTGGCAGTATTTTTTACGATGATGATGACCGCACCAACTTTGTTGAGCGCTTGCATAAACTGTTGGCGGAAACCAGCACCGACTGCTATGCCTGGGCTCTCATTCCAAATCACTTTCATCTTATACTGCGCCCTCACACCATAGAACTTTCCCGCTTCATGCGCCGGCTGCTGACCGGGTATGCCGTCACATTCAATCGTCGTCACAACCGCAGTGGCCATGTGTTTCAGAATCGCTATAAATCCATTGTTTGTGAAGAAGAAACTTACCTGCTGGAACTGATTCGCTACATCCACCTCAATCCGCTCAGAGCGGGGTTGATCAAAGAACTGCCGGAACTTGATCTCTTCCCCTGGTGTGGTCACGCCGAAATTGTTGCGCAAACCACAAAATCAACAGTTTCAGCCAATTGGGTTCTTTCATTATTTTCTCAAGACAAGGGGGCAGCGCGTCAACTCTATCAACAATTTATTGCCGATGGGATCAAGCAGGGCAAGCGTCCGGAGCTTGTTGGGGGCGGATTACAGCGAAGTCAGCTCGGATCACCTGATCGGGAGATTCCGCAATACTACGATGAGCGGGTTCTCGGCAGCGGTGACTTTGTCCAACAACTGCAAGAGGAAGGTTTACTGGAGAGCCCTGTCCTCACTCAAATTAGTTTGCATGAGCTGCGGGCTGCTATCGTTGACCGATATTCGGTTGCAAATGATCTTTTTCT